>CAKONA010000054.1 GCA_934096785.1 uncultured Bacilli bacterium
TTTCTAAACTATATGCTTTACTAACATCAAAACTACTTACATCAATAGTTTTAGCACTACTATTAGAAAACATTTCATACATATTAGTCACACTACTTGTATTAAAACTATTTAGTCCCTTTATTTTAGTAGCTTTGCTATTACTAAACATATAATCCATTCTAGTTACATTTCTTGTATTAAAATTACTTATATCAATTGATGTTGCATTACTTCCATAAAACATATAACTCATATCAGTTATATTACTAGTATCAAACTTATTTAAACCTTTAATAAATTTAAATCCAGTATTACGAAACATATCAGCCATATTAGTTGCACTACTAGTATCAAAATTACCTAAATCAATGCTTTCAGTTTTACTTCCTGAAAACATACCGTTAAATTCCATTATATTACTTGTATTCATATTAGATAAATCTATTGATTTAGCATTAGTATTAATAAATGCATAACCTAAATGTATAACAGGTTTATCTCCAATATATATACACATATTTTCAGTTACAGGATCAGTACTAGCACCCGGATTACTAACACTATCTGAATCAGAATCCTTTAACATTACTCCCCAACCATCACCTTCAGTAGTGAACCATCTAGAACCTCCAATACTTTGGTATCTATATACATATTGTGATGTATAATATTCAGTACCAGCAGTTAAAGTACCGCTAAAAGGACAATTCCATTTAGCATACAACTTTATATCATCACTCATATTAGTAATTGATAAAACTTGATTTGTATATTTGCTATCAGTAAACCAACCCTTAAACTCTTGATTATCTTTAGTTGGAGTACATAACGTAGCACTTTCACCTTTAGCAACACTTGTGTCAGAACAACCGCTTCCTCCATATGTAACATATGTAATTCTAAAGTTTCCTCTTTCATCACATGCATCTTTAGTTTTGCTATCAGTTGCTTTAACATATAAAGTTCCACTCATACTTTTATTAAGCATTGCCATTTGATCAACACTAGAGTCATATTCAATCCATATATACATAGTATATTTTTTACTCTTATTTGATTCTATAAAATATAAAGACCCAAGTTCTAAATCATTACCACTTGAAGCACCATTAAAACTACCACTAATAGTAGTTCCAGTTTCATCATTGACAACAACGTATCTAAAATACTTATTCGCAAGCAAACTATCAATACTATCAATCTTCATATATAGTTTAACGCATGCATTTAAGTTCCCATCCGCATTCTCTATACTAAATTTCTTTACAAAATCAGCATCCTCATACCCATAATCACTATTAGAAGTATAAAGAGGTTTAATATCGCTAACATTAACACTCGCATCGCTTATCTTAACATCAACATTACCAGTAGTTACTTTAGTATTATTAATTAAATCATTTATAACACTACCTTGCAAATAAGCAAGAGACACCGTTCCAACAGCAACAATTAAAGTTAATACAGCAAGCACAACATATTTCTTTTTAATTTTAATATTTTTCACTTTACTCACCTACTATATTAATAATACTATATTTCAAATTTTATTTCAATTAAAAAAAGACCTATTTCAGGTCTATTTAACAGTAAACACTAAAGTATCAGGTTTATTATCAGTACCTAAAGCATTAAGTCTAGTAGCAGTAGCTTCATCTTTAGCATATCCTTTAGTTGCTTTAGCACCATAGAACATAGTAGTTAAATCAGTATCAGTACCAATTACAAAACTACTTAAATCAAGTGTATCAACAATCGTATACATAAACATTTCACTCATATCTGTTACCTTACTTGTATCAAAACTGCTTACATCAATAGTATCACCTTTATACTTATAAAACATCCAACTCATATCTGTTACATTACTTGTATTCCATTTATTAAGTCCTATAACGTCAGAAGTACATCCATAAAATAAACTGCTCATATCAGTTACATTACTTGTATTAAAATTGCTTACATCTAATGTCTTTGCATTTACATTTGCAAACATTCCAGTCATACCGATAACGTTGCTTGTGTCAAAGCCACTCAAATCTAGTGCTTTACCATTATAATCAGTAAACATGCCACTCATATTAACTACATTGCTTGTATCAAAGTTTCTTAAATCTATTTTTTTAAAATTAGATAAACCAAACATTCCCGACATATTAACATAATTACTTGTGTTTAAATATTTTAAATTAACTGATGAAGCTTTACTTAACGCATACATAAAACTAGCAGAAACAACAGGTTTGCCACCTATAGTAGTACAAACATTAGATGTTACAGAATCAGTACTATCTTTGTCTGTAAGTTGTACTCCCCATCCATCATTATCTATATTTTCCCAAAATAAAGAACTTTCTAATTCAGCATTACCATCACCATCGGAACCTTGTTGTTTATATCTATAAGTATATTGTCCATTTACATATTCTACACCTTGATTTAATGTACCAGTAAATGTACAATCCCATTTAGCGTGTAACATCACGTCATCACTCATGCTAGTAATAGATGTTACTTTATTTGTATAAGTTGAATCACTATACCATCCACCAAAAGTAAAGTCTCCATTAGTTGGTGTACATAAAGTAGCACCACTACCCTTATTTACATCAGTATTAGAGCATCCACTTCCTCCATATGTTTTATATGTTATTTTAAATTTACTTCTTGTATCACATGCATCTTTAGTTTTAGTATCAGTTGACTTAATCCATAAAGTACCACTCATATTTTTATTAAGCATTGCCATTTGATCAACACTTGAATCATATTCTATCCATATATACATTGTATATTTTCTACTCTTATTTGCTTCTATAAAGTATAAAGAACCAAGTTCTAAATCACTACCAGATGTAGCATTAGTAAAATCACCACTAATAGTAGTACCAGTTTCTTCATTAACAACTATATATTTAAAATACTTATTAGCAAGTGCACTATCAATACTATTAATCTTCATATAAAGTTTAACACATGCATTTAAGTTACCATCTGCATTTTCTAGAGTAAAATGTTTTACAAAGTCAGCGTCTTCATAAGCATCACTACTACTGCCTGTATACATTGGCTTAATATTACTTAAATTAATCACGTCATCACTTATTTTAACATCAACTTTACCAGTAGTTACCTTAGTATTATTAATTTTATCATTTAACACATTACCTTGAAAATAAGCAAGTGTTACAGTACCAACAGACACAATTAATGTAAGAACTGCTAAAATAATATATTTCTTTTTAATCTTTATATCTTTCATATCTTCTCCTTTTAATTAGAACATGCATTGTTGAATCTTGATATTGGATTATCACAACATTCACATGCTTCTCCTCTACTATTCGCAATACAAACTTCTTGTCCTCCTGAGTTACTTATAACACAAGAATCCAAATACTCATTATCTCCACTTGATGCTATATAAAACTTAATTAAATAACTACTTGGAAACTTCTCTTTAGTAACAGGATTTTGAAAATCTTTATCAACATAATTAGTAGATTCTAATTCTCCTAACTTTACACTTACTTGTCTATTTTCATTTAAAGTATTTCTCCACGAATCATTTAAATCTATATATACGTTAGCCGCTCTTTGCATTTCTCTATATCTACCCTTTAAGTCTTCCTTATTAGATTCATCATTACTTCTACTAAATAATACAGCACTTCCAGCACTTATAGTAGCCGTAATAACTATAACAACTAATAATTCCATAAGAGTAAAACCATTCTTCATATGTCACCTCTACTATAACAATTATACAATATTATTATTAGATTTTAAAGAGTTATTTTTATCTAATTTTAAATATTTTTTATAACCATTAACATAACCTATATCATATAGTTTA
Source organism: uncultured Bacilli bacterium (assembly GCA_934096785.1). Next base: position 3,839 of record CAKONA010000054.1, read on the forward strand.
GACATAACTTCAAGTTCATCTATTTTCTTAAACTTTTTATTTTTGTTACTCATAGCTTCTTTAATTCCTTCAGTAAAGCCAAGTTCATAAGCCCTTATTAATTTATACATATTTATTACCTCCTACTATTATAGTAAGACATAAAATTAAAAAACACTTCTTTTTTGTGATTTTTTTAAGTTAAATACGTATGTTCTAAAATGGAACATACTGAAATTTACTTATCTTAAGATCAATTTGAACTGCTGAGGATTCCTCGTAAGTTCAAATTTAATATATTTAACACTAAACTCAACTAGTAAGAAATCATTACAAGCTCAAATAAAAAGAAGAAATTATTTAGCTTTAATCTCTTCTAAAGTTTTAGGTTCTTGCCAGAATGGACCAAATTCATATGCTTCATATTCTTTATAATTATATTTATATGCTACATATCCTGGACCTTTACACCAATCATATACTCCATCATCAGTTTTAGTTGTACCTTTTTCAATACAAAACTTTGGTTCTTTCTTATTACTTACGTTATAAAAATCATATACAACTATTCCTACCCAAATAAGTAAAGCAACTGTAATAAGAAAATTAAATATATTTCTAACTACATGTTTTTTCTTTTTAGTTTTAACTTGACTAGCTACCTCTTTCTTAATTTCCTCTTTCAAAGTTTCAGGCATTACTTCACTTTGAGGTTTTGGTTCTGCTTGTAAATTAGTTGCAACTACTGGTGTTTCACTAATTACTTGGGGCATTGGTTGTGGTTGTGTTGGAGCTGGTGGCACAGGAGCAACACTAGGACTAGGGTTAACTCCATTATTCATATCAGGTTGTGGTGTCATAATAGGTCCATTATTACTTTCCATACTTGGTACATTATTAATATTATTATCGTTCATACTCTTCTCCTTATCTTCATATTAAATTAATTATAACATCTTTTGATTTAAATTTAAAGACACTTTTTAAAAGTGCCTATAATACAATCGCAATTAAGTTATTACTTCCCTTATTAATCATCTTTGTAATAGTTTGAGATAACTTATATTTAGCCGTATCAGGAAGCAATGAAAGTTTAGCTTGAATACCTTCTTGAACTATTTCATTAAGACTTCTTCCGAATATCTCACTTTGCCATATCTTCTCTGGATCTTCATTATCCTTCATAATATAATCAATTAGTTCCTTACTTTGTATTTCACTACCTATAATAGGCTCAAAACTACTTTCAACATCAACCTTAATCATATGTACACTTGATGCTTTAGCTTTAAGCTTAATACCAAATCTACCACCTTGTTTAATAATTTCAGGCTTATCTAACTTCATATCAGTAATTCTAGGAAGAACAATTCCATATCCAGTTTGATAAACTTGTTTTAAAGCACCCTTAATACTTTCATATTCACTTCTTCCCTCACTAACATCCAAGAATACTTTAAGTAAGTCACCTTTACTATTAACAGATGTACCAACCACATCTTTGAGAATAGAATCAAACACTTCATCACTTGCTTCCATAGTAATAGTCACCAAAGACTCATCAGTATCAAGTTTACTTATATATGCTTTACTTATCTCTTTAGAATCTTCCAAATTAAGATTAATATTTTCTACATCTCTAAGTTTATCAACATTAACAATTGATTCCTTCATCTTACTAATAAATTCTTGTTTAAGTGGATGTTCGCTCTTTAATACACCTACCCAATCTGGTATATTAAATTCAATATGTTCAACTGGAAACTCATAAAGTGCTTCTTTTAGTATGTTAGTTATATCTCTCTCAGTCATATTTTCAACACTTATAGGTATAACAGGTACACCATATTTTTCTTTTAAAGCATTAGACATATTTATAGTTTCATCACTATTAGGATGTACACTATTCATAATAACAATAAATGGTTTATTAATATTTTTAAGTTCTGTTATCACTTTATCTTCAGCACCTACATAATTACTTCTAGGCATATCAAGAATACTTCCATCAGTAGTAACAACTATACCTATAGTAGCATGATCCTTTATTACTTTTTCAGTTCCAACTTCAGCAGCTTCAACAAATGGAAGTTCCTCAGTGAACCATGGTGTCTTAACCATCCTAGGATTTCCAAGTTCATCTTCATATCCAAGACTCTGTGGTGTAACAAAACCAACACAATCAACAAGTTTAATATTAGTAACAAGTCCATCAATATTAATATTAGCACCACTACTAGGTACAAACTTAGGTTCAATTGTCATAATAGTTTTACCTTGAGCAGTCTGAGGTATTTCATCCATACATCTTTTCTTTTCTATTTCATCATCGATATATGGAAGAATCAAATTCTCAATACATTTTTTTATAAATGTACTTTTACCAGTTCTAACAGCACCAACTACTCCTAAGTATATCTCCCCATTACTTTTCTTACCTAAACTCTTAATAATTTCAGATTTATCCATATTTACCTTCTTTCTAGCATTTAGTAATAAATATGAATTATATTATTTTTTATGACAAATTTATCTATTACTTAAAAAATTTTGGAAAATTACATACAAAAAGACTCTAGAATTACTAGAGCCTAATTTCTATTCTTCAGTATAATAGAATGTTTTATCATTAATAGTATTTTTAACTGTGTACTTACCAGTAACTTCACAAGTTAATTCTTTATTAGTTCCAAGTGTTGGATTATATTCTTGAAGAATATAACCATTAGCACTTTCAAGTGTTCCACCAGTAATATTTATTTTAATATTATCTGCATAAGCATTATTTTCTTCGATAATGATTGCATCTCCAGTTTCATTAGTTTTACCTGTTGTAGCAGTAGGAGCAACCTTTTTACCTGTAGCCTTAATAGTTCCACCAGTAATATCTAATGTACCAGCTTTAATATTAATTCCAGTAGGAGCAACTATTTCTCCACCGCTTATAGTAGTTTTACTTGGTTGAGGAATATAAACGCCTACACCATCGTCAACTGTGATAGTTCCACCAGTAATATTAAGTACTGAGTTATAAGGCTTACTATCTCCATTACCACTAATACCAATACCACCAGTTACTTTGATATTACCTTCAAAATTTAATGTTCCATTTTCCCACATAGTAACACCAAATCTAGTTGTTTCCTCGTCAAATTTTCCATCAGCAATTATAGTAACATCTTTTTCAATATTAAGTACTGCATCATCTTCAACTTGGAAAACATAATTAAGTCCTTTTACTGTACCATTTTTAACAGTTAAATTAGCAGTAGCATCAGATATAATTGCTTTATTTGCTTCAATAACACTTAGTGTTTTACCATTTAAATCAAGAGTAACTT
>CAKONA010000055.1 GCA_934096785.1 uncultured Bacilli bacterium
ACAATATTTATCACTTATTATTATTTCTGATGGTTTGAATTCTAAGCTCTTAGGAGCTAATTGACTTTTAAAACTTAAACTCATCGTGGCATCACCGTCCCAAAATTAGTTGTATCTCCACCATTCATGAATCCATCTAGTAGTGTTCTTAAATCATCGTTGCTTGTTTGAGCTGACTGAAGTCCTGCACCTGCTAAACCTGAGATAAGATTTTGTATTTTCTTTTGAATCATTTCTGGTCTTCTATCTTTGAATAATATGAAGTATTCTGTATCTGTTACGTTTACTTCTTTACTCATAAATAGGTTTGCTTTATCTATATCTTCTCTTACTAATCTTCTTATTGCTGGTGATTGTACTTGATTAAATAGTAGTTTTAGTTGGGCAAGATAAACGTTTATGTCTACTGGTCTATCTGCTACTATTAACCAGAATGGATAATCTAGAGTATTATAGAAGTTTCTAAGATTGAATATTGCATTGTTTTGACTATCGTAGTCAAGTATGAATATGTTTCTTGGTCTTATTTTTACTCCTGTTACTCTAAGTCCATTATCTAATATGATTTCTCCATTTTGTATACCTCTTATTGGTAACCAGTTTTCAGCATATTTTTGTGCCTTAACGTTTACCTTGTTCTTTTGTGGCATCCCTGTCATCGCTTCCCACATAGCTAGCACACCATCCTCTCCAATAATATCTTCTTTGACTGTTAAAAAATGTTATTAATTCTTGTATATAAACTAATACGTTATGATAATAAGGTAATGGCATTACAAGGAATAATGATATACCTATTGGCGTTAGTTTTATAACTATTTCTGCGATTGAATCCCCTGAAAATATAAATAGAAATATTGTAGTAAGTAGTACTCCAGGTAATAAGACTCCGTATAGGTCAAATGGCCTAAATACGTTGAATATTAATTGGCTTTTCTTACTGTTAGCAGGTATTATATACATTATTACTCCTTTCTATTACTTAGATCCAGGTATTTTTCTATCTTCCATACCTTTTACTTCAGTCTTATGATCTTTTTCCATTGTTCTCATTGTATCAGCATGACTTCTTTGATTGTCTCTTGTTTGTGTCTTAAGTTCTCTTTGTTCTTGTCTTGCTCTTGTAATTCCAAGTTCATCTTCTTTTCTTTCCCATGTTGCTTTAGCATTTTGTTCTTTTTCTCTTCTAATTCTATTTTCATCTGCTCTTAAGTTAGCAAGTTGATCTCTTGAACTTTGAATATATTGACTTTCTATGCTTCCACTATTGATTCTAGATTCTAGGTAATCTGCATCACTCTTAGCTTTTAAGTACTCACTATCGTTATTAACTGCTGCTGTGATGAATGATGACTTATCACTACCAAATGACATAGCTGTTCCATCTGAGAATGTATATCCAGAATCTGTAGTAGACATTGCTTTTTGTGCATCTTCGATTTCTTTATCGTATGCTGTATCTCTATTTTCAATATCTCTTTGTTCATTTTCGAATCTTCTATTTTCTGCTTCAACTTGTGCTTGATATGCTTTTTCTGCTGCTTTCATATCTTTATCAACATTTGAATTTATAATTGATGCTGCACCTATTGAATTTAATAAGTTATTTTTAAGTCTTGTTCCAGGACCTCCTGCTTGTACATTAGCTAGTCCATTCGCAGCTGCGCTTCTTGCATTATTTGCTTGATTTTTGAAGAATCCTGCTACGTTTCCACCTTTAGAACCTGATGTTGCTCCTCCATATGCTCCACTTACTGCGTTAGATAAAACTCCACCTATTCCGTTTCCAGTAGCAATTCCTGTAGCTGCTCCTGCTGCTAAACCGAAAGCTCCACCTGCAAGTCCACCAAGTAGTCCTCCAAATCCTTTGGCATTTGAGTCTCCCTTTCCTGTTCCAAATCCTGGGAATATTTGTGCAATTAAACCAGGTATTAAGTTTACGCACTTATATGCTGCGAACATTACTATTAAGAATATTAAGTTTTGTGTAATTCCAGTTGCTTCTGGTAATAATGTCCTTTTTTCTACCCAGAATTTTCCGATAAGTGCTGTTGCTAAGAAAAGTGTTGCAACTCTTACGAATGCTTCTGTCCATGTTCCTATTAGGTTCTTTATATATGAATTCCAAGTACTATTGTTTGTTCCTCCATCAACTATACTTACGATAGCTAGTGGTGCTAGTACTTGAAGTACTACTAGTTTAAACATACGTACTGCTAAGTCTATTCCTAATTTAATTATTTGCCATGCTAGATATAAAGCAGTTATTGTACTGATTATTGGCCACTTGTATTCAACATCTTTGTCTATTCTATTAACTATATTTACTATTTTCATCATATCAAATGAGTTCATGTCACCGTTTGCTAGTTCTGTATATATGTCATCAAGTGGTGTTGCTTTGCCATCTTTACTATGTAAGAATACATTTAATGTAGTTGTTGCGAGTTGTTTTCCGAAGTCTCCTATATTATCTGCTTCACTACCAAATATGAATCTTGCGATAAATCCACTATCACTTCCAGTGTTTGTTACATCAGCAACTTCTTTTAGAGTTGTAAATTCATATCCTTCTGGAACTCCAATAAATAATAAAGTAAGTTCATTCATTACACTAAATACAAAAGAATAAATAATTAATAATCCTGCACATATACCAATATTCTTAATTAATGCAGGTCCACCTTTAGATGAATCATCTAGTTTATCTGGATTAATCATATATTGTATTAAGGCATAACCCACTTTAAACATGATTAAAACTAATATAAGAGCTTTAACCCTATCTATTAATGGAGCCATCCATGCATATAGTACATTATAATTTAACTGTGCTATAAGCATAAACACTTTATATGTATAAGCAAGCAATGAATATGCGATACCATCTAGTACAAGAAATATTGCATTTAGTGGTAGGAATACCCATGTCGCTAATGATGATATTGATATTAATGATGTAACAAATGACATTTTTCTCACTTCCTAATTAAACTATTCTATCATGATTATACCAAAATCGAAGATAAATTGCTATAAGTTTATATACAATTTTGATAATTTCTTTCAAGGTGTTTATCATAATATACATTGATGTCTTAGTCAATAGAATTTTATTAAGTTTTTTTATTTTCACAAACTAAAAAAGAATACCATAGGTACTCTAAATTTCTGCAAAATCTAACATGTCTTCTTTGAAATCTAAAAATATTTTATTAACAACCATATCAAATTCTTCTTCATTATCTATTGGTGTGTATTCTATTACATTATTATTGTTATTTACTTTTACTATTGATACGTCATCTTTGAATTCATCATTGTTTATTAAATAAAGATATGTGTTATCGTTTTCTCTTACTACATCTAATATTAGGTATTCTCCATAGTTAAATGTTATTATATCATCTACATTATAATTCATATTTGTCTCCTATAGGTTTAGTATTTCTATCTTTTCTTCTTGTGGTTCTTCTGCAAGTACAAGCATTTCTTCTATTATTTCTCTTTGTGAGTATTCACGCATTTTACTCAATTGTAGTCTATCTAATGCTTCTTTTTGTTTTCCTTTTTGAATCATAAGACTCATTATTGATGCAGATGCTACTATTCTTTTTCTTTCGTTTTTAGAACCTTTTATAATACTTAGATTCATTCCTTCTGTATAATTATTATATCTTATTTCTTCTAATGTTTTATTATCTATATCTTTAAATTTCATTGTATCCTCCATATATATTGTAGCATACTAGAAAGAAAAAATGTAGAATTTTTTATAATTCTACATTATGGTAAACATTACTTACATCATCTAGTTCATCTAACATATCAAGTAATCTTTCGAATTTAGCTTTGTCTTCGCCTTCTAGTTTAACTGTATCTTTAGCAAAGTATGATATTTCATCTAGTTCAAATACAATACCAGGAAATGCTGTTTCTAATGCTTTTTTAGCGTTGTTTAAGTCTGCTACTTCTGTGTATACAACTACTGTATCATCTTCTAATTCTATATCGTTAACATCAACATCTCCGTTAATTAAGGCATCCATTACTTCTTCTTCAGTATGTCCTTTTACTCCAACTACTCCTAGATGTTCATACATGAAACTAACTGCTCCTTGTCCTGCCATTTTAGCTCCACATTTATTAAATACTGTTTTAACAAAACTAATTGTTCTATTTGAGTTATCAGTTAAGCACTTAATAATTAATGAACTTCCGCCTTGAGCGAATGCTTCGTATTCAACTGTATCGTAGTTTTCTGTTACTCCTTTTTTAACTTTATCAATGTTTCTATTAATTACATCAGCTGGAACTTGTTCCCTTTTAGCTTTTTCAATTACTCTTCTTAATACATCATTACTTGATGGATCTGGGTTTCCTTTCGCTGCTTGATAAATCTCCTTTGCATAAATTGAATATAATTTACTTTTTTTAGCAGCTGTTGCAGCCATTGCTTTAGCTCTTACTTCATGAGCTCTACCCATTTTAATCACTCCTTTTAATCTAAATTTGTCATTTCATTAATTATTTTAGCATATTCTTTATAATTTTCAAAATTATTATCTTTATTTTTATCAAAAAATTCTTTTGAATCATCTCTTGCTTGAAGAAGTATTTTCATATCAGTATGTAGATTAGCTATTTTAAACTGCATATCTCCACTTTGTTTTACTCCGAATAGATCTCCTTCTCCCCTCATTTCATAGTCTTTTTCTGTTATATAAAATCCGTCGTTACTTTCTTCTAGAACTTTTAATCTCTTATTGTCTTCATCTCCGATAAGTATACATGTTGAATCATATTCGTTTCTTCCAACTCTACCTCTTAATTGATGAAGTGTTGCTAGTCCGAAACGTTCAGCATCATATATTATCATCATAGTAGCATTCTTAACATCTATTCCTACTTCTATTACTGTTGTTGATATTAATACATCTATTTTTCCTTCTTTGAAGTCATTCATTATTTTGTCTTTATCAGCTTTAGAAAGTTTTCCATGTAATATAGCGGACTTAATGTTCTTTTTGAAGTATAAATCTATATTTCTTTTTATTTCATTTACTGTTGTAAGGTCTATTACTTCAGAGTCTTCTATTAAAGGTGAAACTATGTATGCTTGGTGATGATTATCTACTTCATGCTTTAATAACTCGTAAACATCAACTAGTTCTTTTTCACTTTTAACTATTGTTTTTATTTCTTTTCTACCTTTTGGTTTTGTTTTTATATTTGATATGTCCATATCTCCATAGATAGTTAGTGCAAATGTACGCGGTATAGGAGTTGCTGACATATATAAAGTATCTGGAAGTATTCCTTTATTTTTAAGGCTTGCTCTTTGATTAACTCCGAATCTATGTTGTTCATCTGTTATAACTAGTCCAAGATTTTTAAATACAACGTTTTCACTAAGTAGTGCATGTGTACCTATTAGAAGGTCTATTTTACCTTTAGATAGTTTTTCTATTACTTCGTCTTTTTCTTTCTTTTTCATACTTCCTACTAGAACTTCTATTCTCATATTAGTACCTGAAAGTATGCTTTTTATATTTTCATAATGTTGGTATGCTAGTACTTCTGTTGGTGCCATTAAAGCAGTTTGATACTTTGCAAGATAATTTATATAAGCAGCTATTACTGATATAATAGTTTTACCACTACCTACATCTCCTTGAAGCATTCTATTCATTCTTTTACTTGATGTCATATCATTATAGATGTCTTCTATTGCCTTATCTTGATCAGGTGTTAGTTCGAAAGGAAGTTCTCTTATAAATGTATTAACGTCTTCTGGATCTATGTTTCTAATGTACTCTACTTTATTATCTTTGTTTAGTTCTTTTAAGTAATTTATCTTGAACATGAATTCAAATAGTTCTTCGTATTTAAGTTTTAGTTGTGCTTTTTTAACATCTTCTTTATTTTGAGGTTCATGTATTAATTTAATTGCTTCTTTTTTAGAAATGAAGTTGTATTTTTCATTTAAGTATTCAGGAATGTAATCAGTGTAGTCATCATATATGTTAAGTGCCTCACTAATATATTTCTTTAATGCTTTACTAGTAAGTCCACTTGTTAGATGATATACTGTTTCAATTGAACCAGTGTTAATCTTTTCAAACTTTATGTCTGATGCGATTACTGTATTTTTTAAAGCATCGTATTTACCTATTACTGTAATAGTTGTTCCAGGACGTAATTGTGTTTTTAAGAATGTTCTATTGAATATCATGACAGCTATCATTTTTTTATTAGACATTGCTCTAAAAGTTAGTGCTGACATATTTGCTCTAAATCTTCTAGATAAAGGTACTGAATCTATAATACACTCTATTATTACATTTTGTTTGTCTTTACATTCTTTAATATCGTCTAGTACTATTAAGTCATGTCTATATGGATAATACTCTACTAAATCTTTCATATTTTCAATACCTAAATTCTTAAGAGTATCTATTGTTTTAGGACCTAAGCCTTTTATACTACTTAAACTGTTCATTGTATTCCTCCTGGATAAATCTTCAATATTATAACATATTTTTGTAAAGAAAGAAAGGTAAAAATTCATTTATGGTTTACTTTTTCAATTCATTTTTGTAGAATTAAATTGGTGATAAGAATGGAATTAGATGAATTAAGAGATGCTATGGAAGAACTAAGTTATGATGAAATTGAGTTCTTTGCACACTTAACTGAAAGAGATAAAGAAAGTTCAATATTTGAAAAAGGTCTTTATATAGATGATAATAAAATATCTAGTTGCGCTAATAAAGTAACTGATTCATTTTATGAAGATCCTGAACATTTTATAGATTATGAACTTGGTAGTCCTCAAACAAGAGGAAAAGAAATAATGATACGTATAGCTAGTCAAAAGGATGATGAAAGATCTTTAATCGAAAGAAATGATGATAAGGAAAGTGAATATGTAATTCGCCCTCAAAATATAATTGGTTCAGTAGACTTAGATACTAAGTACTTTGATCCTAATCCTAATAGTGAGTATAGTGTTGGCATAGGACAAATTTTATAAAAAATGTTAAAAAACTCTTGACAAAAAGGGTCTTTTTAATTAATATATAGACTTACCAATTCACTATTAGGCGAATTGGTGCTAGTATCACACTAGCCAACCCCT
>CAKONA010000056.1 GCA_934096785.1 uncultured Bacilli bacterium
AGTATCTGTAGGGTCGCATGGCCTAATCGCAACAATAATATCGCTGCTTTTAAATAAATTTTCATTAGATATATCAGCTTTATATAATTTAATATCTTTATAATTATTTAAGATTAATTGATTATCAATAGCGGTTATATTGTAACCATAATCCTTGTATATAGATGACAATATTGGAATTTTACCACAACAAACTTCCAATATTTTTTTATTATTAAAATCAAAATAATCTAATGATAAATTAAAGAATTTAAAGTATTCGGTTTTTGAAATATTAATTTTATTTAAGTAACAATATATTTGATTAATGTCACATGTATATCCATATTTACATTTTTTTAATCTATCATTTATAAAATATTCATTATAAAAATTCTTATTATCTTTTAAAAAATTAATAACATCATTCATTATTTATAACCACCTTGATTTAAGTTTATCATTTTAAAAATTGTTTGACAATAATAAAAACACTATTGTATAATTAAGTCAAGAAGTATAGTTAGATGCTTTGGATAGGAGGAAATTTAAGTGAAATTTAGTGTTAAAAAAATTGAAACAACAAAATTTACTTGCCACGTAGATCAAAACTGCTAATGAATACTTTGTAAGTTTAGAGTTCAATTTTCGTTGAACTCTAAATTTTTAGGAGGAAAAATGTTAATTATAAATAAATCAAAACCATTTTATTCAAACAAAAATAAAAAAATAATTAGAATGGGAAACTTTCCATCAACTGGAAAGGAAATATTTTATGAAGATGATGCTTTTCTTTCATTATTTAATTTTATTCAAGAACCCATTACAAAAGAAAAATTAATAGATAAAATGATAAGTAATTTCAAAATATCAAAAGAAGAAATTGAAGATGTTATCAATTATTTAATCGAAGAAAAATTTGTTATCAATTATGAAGAATATAAGAATATAGTTGATAATAATAAATATAATAGACAAGATTTATTTTTCAGCATGTTTAATGGAAATTATTCAAAAAAATCAAATGAATTGAAAAATAAAAAAGTTCTTATTTTAGGGTTGGGAGGAATCGGCTCAAATTCGGCAATAATGTTATATAAATCAGGATTTAATGATTTCACTTTAGTTGACTATGATAAGGTTGATGAAACCAATTTGATTAGACAATTTCCATATAGTGAAAAAGATATTGGAAAATATAAAACTGATTGTATGAAAGAGATATTAATAAATGCTAATGTAAAAATTAAAAATATTCAAATTACTGATAAAGAATCTATTGAAGAAGAGATAAAAAATTCTGATTTTGTATTATGCACAGTGGATAGACCATTAAGAATAATAAGAAGACTTATAAATAATGTATGCGTAGCGTACAATAAACCTGTATTGTTTTGCGGATTTACAGAACATGTTGGAATGATTGGACCGCTTGTTGTACCAAAAGAAACAGCTTGCCTTGAATGTATCGAAAGAAAATATAGTGAAGAACCATTTAATAATATATCTCTTGTTCCATCATATGGACCGTTATGTTTTATGATTTCAAGTGTTGTGTGTAATGAAATAATAAATTATTTTATAAAATATAATGTTAATAATAATTTAATTGGAAAAACATTAATGTTCGATTTATATACATATAAAACAAAGATAATTAAATGGAAGAAGAAAAATAATTGTAAGGAGTGCGGAAATGCAAGTAAATAAATTGATAATAGAAAGAGGAAATAAAAGAATATTAAACAATATATCCTTTTCACTAAATAGCGAAGACAAAGTTGGGCTTGTTGTATTAATGGATGCGGCAAAAGTACATTATTAAAATCTTTATCAGGAAATTTGAAATTAACAGAGGGAACAATAAAATATAATGATGAAACAATAGGATATTTAGAGCAAGAAATTCCAATAAAGTATTATGAAAATAGTGTAATCGAATATATAAAAGAAAAAACTAACTTTAAAAATTTAGAACAAAAATTACATGAACTTGAAAATGATTTAAATGAGTCAAATATGGATTTATATGGAGATGTATTAAATGAATTTTTAGCAATAGATGGTTATAATTTTGAAAGTCATTTAAATGAAATCTTAAACGGATTAAATTTTAAAGAAAGTATAGACAAAAAAGTATGTGAATTATCAGGAGGAGAAAAAATAAAAGTATTACTGGCGATACTTCTTCTTCAAAATAAGGATATTCTTCTTTTAGATGAACCAACGAACAATCTAGATATTGAAGCGATAGAGTGGTTAGAAAACTATTTAAAAAGAGAAAATAAAAAAATGATTATTGTATCTCATGATGAAGTATTTTTGGATAAGATTGTTAATAAAATTTTTGAGATTAAAAATGGAGAATTAAAGGAATATAATGTGCCGTATCGTGATTATCTAAAAATGAAAGAATTGGAATACAAAAAATTAAAAGATGAATACGAAAATGCACAAATGGAAAAGGAAAAATTAAAAAATAAATTAGCAACTGCAATTGCATGGAGCGAAAAAGGAAACAATAAAAAAGCACATAACGATAACGATAAACTAGCAAACAACTATGCCAAAGAAAAAACAAACAACTCAAATGTTTCTAAAATATCTAAAGCATTAGATAAAGTTGAAGTGCCAATTTTTAAAGAAAAAGAAGATATAAAAATATTTTTCAATGTTAAGGAAACTAAAGGAAACAAAGATATAGTTTTAAGCGATTTAATTTGTGGATATAATAATTTTCAAACAGATTTAATAAACTTAAATATCAAATTTGGATTAAAAGTTCAAATTTCTGGTTCAAATGGAAGTGGTAAAACAACTCTAATTAATACTATAATGGGAAAGCTAAGTCCTAAATCTGGAAATATATATATAGGTAATGATGCAAAAATAGGGTATATCTCACAAGATACATTATCTATGGATTGCGAAGAAACGATATATGAATATATTACAAACGGAATGAAAGAAGTAAATCAATCTTTGATTTTTACGTTACTAAATAAGTTAGGGATTTCTTATGAAGATAAAAATAAAAAATATAGTACATTATCACCTGGAGAAAGGACAAGAGTAAATATTGCAAAACTTGCAATGAATAAAATAAATATTTTAATTTTAGATGAAGTAACTAATCACTTAGATTCCGATGCGTTAAATCTAATTTATGAGTTAGTTGAAAGCTTTGATGGGACAATAATTAGTATATCTCATAACAGAAAATATAATGAGATATTAAATGCTGATATTATTTTAAATCTTGAAGATATTAAGAATAATAAGCAATTAATTATAAAGAAAAATTAAATAATAAAATAGACAATAAGCTAAGGCTTATTGTCTATTGTCTTTTATAAACTTAAATATCTCATCATAATACTTCTTTTTGTCTACTACACTTGACTTCATGTGTCTAGCATTCTCTATTATTAATAGTTTCTTCTTGCCTCTATATAAATCATATGCTTCATAAGCATTATGTGGATTAACTAATCTATCTTTACTTCCATGTATAAACATAAATGGTATTTTTCCTTTTTGAAGTTCTTTTCTTGGATTAAATGTATAAACATTAAATCTAAACATCAATATTGAGAATATGTTAAATGAGAACAATATTGGCCTAGGTAAAAACTTCATATAACTAAGTTGTTCATAGAACTGATTATAATTAGATATAAAACCACAGTCCTCAATCGCACAGATAACATTACTAGGAAGTTTTTGACCTACCACTCTCATTATAACAGTACCACCCATAGATATACCATAAAGTATTATCTTAGTCTTTTTCTTCTTGTTTATATAATCTATCCATGAAAGCATATCCTTTTTCTCATACACTCCATGTGTTGAATAAATGCCATCGCTCTTACCATGAGCTCTTTGATCTATTAGTAAAACGCTGTAACCTTTCTTATAAAAGTAGTAAGCTACATCTAACATATCAGTCGCTTCATTAGTGTAACCATGAACAATAATGACCCATGTATTAAGTCTATTCTTTATTTCATAACCATGAAGCTTCTTCTTATCAAATGCTTTAATATAAACTTCTTTATAATTACTAGATTTAAACCATTTAATAGATTCTTTACTTATTAGTTTAAATGAGTTCTTACCTTTAAACATTAACTTCTTTGAAATACGTGTGCAGTTAGAATAATGAAAGAAGAATACACCTATAATTAAGTAAAGAATAAATAGAATAATTAGTATAATAAGTAAAGTCTTCATTACTTAATCATCTTTCTAATTTGTTCATAAAGATAAGGTTTAAATTCATTAATAGGAAGAGGTTTATTATTTAATATAGAGTTATAACAAGTACTTCCGACTAATTCAATAATCATAAATAAAGTAACATCAGGATTAGTGACATCTTTAGAATAAGCTGTTATTTCATCAATAAAGATAGTCTTTAAATCTTTATATTCAGCATCAATTATCTCAATTAAATCCTTATTATAAAGTCCAAGAGAAAGATTCTTATTAATAAGTTTAATTAAATCCTTACTACTAGAAAGTTTATCTATTATATAGTCAATAACACTAATAAGTTTATCTGGAAAATTATCTAATTTCTTTTTAGAAGTAAAGTTCATAGCATCCCTAAATAACTTCTTAGATTTCTCAATAATAACTTCTTCGTGAATATCCCATTTATCTTTAAAATATAAATAGAAAGTACCTTTAGCAACACCAGCTTCATTCGCAATATCACTAATAGAGGTATCATTAATACCTTTTTTAATAAATAATTTGTAGGCTGAAGCCATAAGACTTTCTTTTTTAATCTGTTTTTTCTCCTCTATTTTAGATAAAGTATTTTCAATATTAATCATATTTTTCACCTTCGATACATAAATTTTAATATAAAAATGACCAAAAGTCAATAAATTGTTAAAAAAAGTATTGACTAATAGTCATTTTTGAGGTATATTACTAACTGACCGTTGGTCATAATGGAGGTATAAATGAAAAAATTTGGAGACTTTATATGTAAACATAAGGTAACTATATTAATTCTATCAGTATTATTATTAATACCTGCTGCCATAGGGTACTTTAATACTAAGACTAATTATGACATATTAGTATATTTACCAGAAGATATTGAAACTATGAAAGGACAAAACATATTAAAGGAAGACTTCAATATGGGTGCTTTCGCTACAATATCTATAGACAACAAAGATCAAAAGAAAGTTATCGATGCTGAAAAGTCAATAAGAAAGATTGATGGTGTTAACAAAGTATTAACAATCAATGATATAACAGGTATAACTATTCCTTTTGAAATATTACCAGATAGCTTACTAGAACAAGTTAAAAATGGTAATAAAACATTAATGCTAGTAACATTTAATGAAACAACATCAAATGAGAAAACACTAAATGCAATTAATGAAATGAGAGACACATTAAACGGACTTGCTAAAGTAGGTGGTATGAGTGCTATTGTACAAGATACAATGGAATTATCAAATAAAGAAGTTGCAATCTATGTAGTAATCGCAGTTATTCTTTGTTTAATAGTATTAACTCTATCATTAGATTCATACATAGTACCAGTACTACTACTATTAAATATAGGTATGGCAATTATATATAACATGGGTTCAAACATTATATTTGGAGAAATATCTTATATAACAAAAGCAATAAGTGCTGTTCTTCAATTAGGTGTTACAACTGACTTCTCAATATTCTTATATCATAAATATCAAAGCAATAGAGAAAAAGAAAAGAATAAAGATGAAGCAATGGCAAATGCAATAAAAGAAACATTAGTATCAGTTCTAGGTAGTGCATTTACTACAATAGCTGGTTTCTTAGCACTATGTTCAATGAACTTAACACTAGGAAAAGATATAGGACTAGTAATGGCAAAAGGAGTTCTATTTGGACTTATCTGTGTAGTTACAGTATTCCCAGCAATGTTACTTATCTTTGATAAACAAATAGATAAAACAAAACATAAAGTATTAATACCAGAATTTAAACACATTAAAGCGTTCACTATGAAATTCTATAAACAAATATTTATAGCATTCTTAATACTTATGATACCAGCAGTAATAGGCAATTCAAAAGTAAACGTATATTACAACCTAGATAAATCACTTCCTAAAACATTAGAAAGTGTAAGCGCTAATGAAGAATTAAAGAAAGACTTCAACATTGTTTCACCAGAAATAATATTAATAGATTCTGGACTAGACATTTATAAAAAGAATGAACTAGTAAATAAACTAAAAGATACTAAAGGAATAAGCATGGTTCTAAGTTCAAGTGAACTTGAAAGATATGGCTTCCCAGTAGAACTATTAGATGATGACATCAAAGGAATATTCAAAAGTGACAAATATGAACTAATGCTTATAAGTTCTGACTACGAAGTAGCATCTCCTGAATTAACTACTCAAATAGAAGAAATAGATGAGTTAGTTAAATCATATGACAAGAATGCTATTATCGCAGGAGAAGGACCACTTACAAATGACTTAATCAAAGTAAGTGATGAAGACTTTAAAAATGTTAACTACGTATCAATTGGTATTATATTCTTAATAATGTTTGTAGTACTTAAATCATTATCATTACCAGTATTATTAATTTCAGCAATAGAATTCGCTATATTTGTAAACGTTGCTATCTCATATTATACAGGTACAACACTTCCATTTATAGCATCTATAGTAATAGGTACAATTCAATTAGGAGCAACTATTGACTATGCAATACTTATGACAACAAAATACTTAGAATTAAGAAACTCTGGTAAAGATAAATTTGAATCAATGAGAGAAACATTAGATTCATGTGTTAGTTCTGTATTCGTAAGTGGTATGTGCTTCTTTGCAGCAACATTTGGAGTAGGAGCATACACAGACATAGACCTAATTGGTTCAATATGTACATTAATATCAAGAGGAGCAATTATTAGTATGTTAGTAGTAATTCTAATATTACCATCATTACTAATGTTATT
>CAKONA010000057.1 GCA_934096785.1 uncultured Bacilli bacterium
ACTTAATAGTTAGTGTTTTTTTAATATTAATTTTATAATTAGATAAAATACTAAAACTTTGAAATAATATAGATAAACCACTAAAATTAAGAACAAAACTAGTTAAAGCAAACTTAATATTAAAAGGAACACTTAGTCTACTTATAGACATAACACCACTAGTTAACTCCAAAGTACCTGTTAAAATAGACAAGATATATGGTTTAACAGTAATATATTCATTAATTAAACTAACTATAATACTAAAGACTATCAAATTACCTAGAATAATTACCAGAGTATTAACTCCTTTAACAATACTATCTTTAAAGCAAGTAAAGAAGTCATTATTATTAATTACCTTATCAACAGAAATATCTTTTATTCGTTTCTTATCTCTTAAAAATAAACCAATCATTACATTATTAATAAATACAAGTACCCATAATATAACACCAACCATAAAACTATTATATAAAGACACCCCAATAACACCAATTACAAAAGACAAAGATGGAAAATAACTAAAAACAAGTATCTTACTAGCACACTCTTCATCAATAATCTTTTCATCTAACAGTTTCTTTATGTATATAGCATTTCCAGGATGACTAGTAAGCATACTAAGAATAAACACAATACTAGAGTTAGAACTAATATTAAATACATGACTTATCACTTTACCAAAGACTTTTTTAATAAATAAATGATAATTAAAAAATATAAGCAAGTCACACAAAACAATAAAAGGAAAAACACTAATAAACACCTTGTTAAAGAATAAAACACAAGCATCATACGTAGAATTAATAACAAGTTTAATATTAAGAATAAATACAACTAATATCAAAGTTAATACTATATATTTTAGTCTATTAATAATTATCTTCATCTGTGATATAATATTATCGTTAGGAGAATTTTATGACAAAAATATTTAAATTTATAAAAGAAGATATTAAAACTTACTGGAAGAACTACCTTGTATTTTTACTTATTTTGCCTTGGCTATTTATTTCATTTGACTGTAACATTTATACTCCAGGTTCACTAGTAGATTTAACCGATAGAATAGAAGTAGATAATAGTTACAAATCAAAAGGTAGTTTCAATCTTACATATGTAAGCGCAAGACGTGGAACACTTCCTAATATTATATTATCTAAGTTCTTTAAAAATTGGGATATCGTAGGTAACGAAGAAAGCAGAATAGAAGACGAAAGTGAAAGTGAAATAATCGAAAGAAATAAAATCTACTTAAAAGAAACAAGCTATGACGCTATAATAGCTGCATTCAAAGAAGCAAACATACCATATGAAATAGAGAATATCGATGTAACCGTAACACATGTCTATGAGTATGCTAAAACTAATTTAAAAATAGGAGACATCATAAAATCAGTAGAAGGAACACCTATAAAAGACTTTAACTCATTAAAAGAAATAATAGCCTCTTACAAAGTAGGACAAACAATAAAAATAAATGTTGAAAGAGATAGTAAAATAATAGAATGCACTTCAACTCTAACAGAAAGTGATGACAAAGTAGTAATCGGAGTTTCACTTACTGAATTAAAGAGTGTTAAAACAAATCCAAAGGTTGATTATATATTTAAGGATAATGAAAGCGGAGCTTCAAGAGGACTTCTTTGCGCACTTGATATCTACAACAAAATAACAGAGTATGATCTTACTAAAGGAGACATTATCTCAGGTACAGGATCAATAGATGCAGATGGAAAAGTAGGCTCAATAGATGGAGTTAAATACAAATTAGCAGGTGCAGTCAAAAAACATGCTAAAGTATTTATAGTACCAACAGACAACTACAAAGAAGCACTTTATGAAAAAAACAAACACAACTATGACATAGAAATAATCGAAGCAGACACACTTCATAACGTAATAGAAAAATTAAAATCAAGATAACATAGGTAACACTATGTTTTTTTGATACGTAAATAATACATTTACGACAAAATAATTAACTTTTAGACAAAAAGAAACTTTTTAATACACAATCATGATATTTAATATGTATGATATGAGTTTCATAATAGCGTTAATAATCCTATTGATGTAATTTTATGACATGTTTTATCATACCTATGAACTGTTAAAAGAAAGGAGGTTAGTTAGAAAACAGTTTATATATAATATTATGAGTATAGGAGGAGAAATGAAAAAGTTTATAGCGGTTTTAACTATATTAATTTTAAGCGCAAATATAGTTAATGCTAAAGAGTATGATCAAGATGAAATTAACATGAATTTAGAACAAACAGAAAAAGCAGCAAAGATTGAAGACACTTTGAGGGAAAATGGCTACCCAGATTATTATGGTGGAGTATATATTAGTGATGACTCTACACATGTAGTAATGCTTATAGTTGAAGATGAATTACCAACTGATAAAGATTCAAAAGAATATATGATGTTAGAAGACATAATAAATGAAAATCAAAATTTAGAAATTAAATATGTTGAAAACTCATATAAAAAATTGCAAGAAATAGATAATAGTCTAAATGAATATATAGAAGAAAACAAAATCACAGGACATTATGTAGATGTTATTAATAACAAAGTAGGTGTTTCAGTAAAAGATTTAGAAAAAAGAACTATTGATAATGTTAAAAATGAAATGCCACAAGCATTAAGCAATGTACTAACTTTTGAAAAAACAAAAAGAATTGAAATGAACTCAATAGATGCAGGGCAAGGAATAATTGCAGGTGGAAAAGACAATTGTAGTATGGGTTATAGAGTAAAAATAAATAATAAAGAAGGTTACATTACGGCAGCACATTGTTTTTCAGGACTAAATGATGCATCAACAGGTGGAACAGTAAAAAAATGGAGAAAAGGAGGAACTATAGATGCAGCTTTTGTAGAAATAATCTCAAATTATTTATTAATTCAAAATCCTACAAATAATTTAAAGTATACCAAAGGAGTAATAACAAAATTAAATACTAACGCAGCACCTACATTAATAGTAAATCAAGTTATAGCGAAAGCTGGAGTAACAACAGGGTATACAACAGGAAAAATACTAAAGGTAAGTGAAACTATAGCTTTTGATGGCTACACAATCAATAACATGATTTCAGCGGATTACTATGGAACATTTGGAGATAGTGGAGGTGTAGTGTTTATTCCAAAAAATGTAAATGGTGGAGCTACTGTTATCGGAATTCATATAGCGGCAAGAGACAATGATGATGGGCATGATAGATTAGCAGTAAAATCTTCAGAAATAGAAAAAGCATTTAAGTATACAAGATACTAAAAAAATAAAAGGAAAATATAGAATAAACTATGTTTTTCTTTTGAATAATGTTATTATTAATACATAAGAATAATTGTGAGAGGAAAAGTTATGAAAAGATTTAAAAAAATATTATTAATATCAATATCAGTATTAGTTCCAGTGTTACTAATAGTATTGATGATAGCAAGTTGTGACCCTGCTGAATATGCAAAACGTTGTGATGCTACACAAATTAGACAAGAATTTAAAGAAAAGAATTTACCAAAAAAGAGTAATAAAGAGTTGACTCAATTAAAAGATGAAATCGAAGCAAAATTAAAAGAAAATGGTAGTGAAAAATATAAAATATCAATACGTGAGGTTGATAAAAAATATGGTTTCGTAGCAATTGGCTTTGATAAAGATACAGAAGAACTAAGAGAATCGTTTAAAACAAAAATTAGTGATTCTGAATATGTTATGATTCTTGAATGCCCACAAGTATACACTAATCCAGGGTGGAAAGTAAACTAGAAAATAGACGAAAGAGGTAGAATTATGAGAAAAGCTAAAAAAATATTATTAATATCAATATCAGTATTAGTCCCAGTGTTGCTGATAGTATTGATGATAGCAAGTTGTGATACTGCTGAATATGTAAGATTTTGTAGAGATACAAATATTACACAAACTAGACAAGAATTTAAGAACAAGAATTTACCAAAAAAGAGTTATGAAGAGTTGACTCAATTAAAAGATGAAATCGAAGCCAAATTAAATGAAACCGGTAGAGAGAAATATAAAATATCTATATTTGAAGTCGATAAGAAATATGGATTTGTAGCAATCGGTTTTGACAAAGCTACAAAAGAACTAATAGAATCATTTAAAACAAAAATTAGTGACTCTGAATATGTCATGATTCTTGAGTGTCCACAAATTCGTAATGATGTGGGCAAGTAAAAAAGAACTTAAACAAAACAAATCCATTTACATTATGAACTTGTTATGGTATATTATTGTTAGTGAAGCGTTTAACCCCCTGAGTTGGACGCCATCACATAGTGTTTTAGTCTAACTTAGGTTAGACGTTTTTAATTGACATTATAAGAATAGCAACAATCAAAAGTATTATAATGAATATTAATGCAGCTATTAATAGATTCTTTTTATTCATTTATACCATCTCCTTTACGATATTTTTAAAATAGGTTTAAGAGATGACGTCCTAAACGCTTCGATATGTAATCTAACATATCTAAAAAAGCTTGTCAAAAAGGGTAAAATTCAATTTTGAAGAGTGTTAGAGTACTAATTATTTAATTTTAGAAGTAGTGATTAACTCGATAATTTAATTATCAGATATATAGTTAAAACCAAAATTGAATTTTATACTAAAAAAGTAAAAATAAAAAACATTTAAAAAAGAAGTGTTTTCTAAATTTATGTCTTACTATAATAATAGGAGGCAAAAAATGAAAGAAGACAAAATAAAAGAAATGTTAGAAAGTGAACGTCCAAGAGAACGTATGTTATCACTTGGAACCAATAACTTATCAAATGAAGAATTAATATCAATAATACTTAAAACAGGGACTTGTGGTTATTCTGTCAAAACATTATCAAGAAATATCCTTTGTGAATTAGATGATATTACATCTCTAAAGGACATGACAATCAACAAATTAACCAAAATAAAAGGAATAGGCAAAGTAAAAGCAATAGAACTATTATCAGCTGTTGAACTAGGAAAAAGAGTCTATTACGCAAATGAACAAAAAGAAATAAAACTAAATAATTCAAGAAAAATATACGAATACTTTAAAAATATATTCGCGTATGAAAAACAAGAGAATTTCTATGCATTATATCTTGATACAAAATCAAAATTAATATCATTTAAACTTCTCTTTAAAGGAACACTTAACTCATCAACTGTACATCCAAGAGAAGTATTTAAATATGCATTCTTAGAAAGTGCTGCAAGTATAGTAGTAATTCATAATCATCCAAGTGGAGATGCTAATCCTAGCAAAGAAGACATTGAAGTAACTGAATCCCTAATGAAAATAGGCGGTATAGTTAAAATACCAGTAGTAGATCACATAATAATCGGAAGAGAAGAGTATTATAGTTTTTATGAATATATGAGTTCAATCAAGAATAAGATATAACATGACATACGAAGAATATAAAAATAATAAAAACCACAAAGAACCAAGTAATAACAACTTCTTTAAAAATTTACTTAGTAGATTCCTAACAATAATAGTTTTCACTTTACTTGTAATCATTATCAGTAATAATAGTCCGACATTTAAGTCATTCATTGTTGATAAAGTATTAAATTCTACCTTTGATTTTAGTATCGTGAATAAATTAATAGGCAACGTAACTGACATTTTCAATACAAAAGATAATTCATTAAATGTATCTAAGGTCTATAAAGATAGTGAAAAATATAAAGATGGAATCAAATACATATTAAATGGTGAAGAGAATGTCTATCTAACATCTTCAGGAATAGTAACATTCATTGGAGAAAAAGAAGGTTATAATAACACAATCATCGTACAACAAAGTAATGGTTATTATGCATGGTATGGAAATGTAAAAGAAAGTGTTAAACTCTATGATTATGTAGAAAAAGACACAGTAATAGGTACAGCTACTGATGAATACTACTATGTACTTTTAAAAGATGATAAACCAGTAAACATAAATGAAAATTAATATAAAACCAAGTACATATATATGTCTATTATTATCCTTTTTAGCAGGCTATTTTGAATACGCATATTTATTTCTTTTAACTATATTAATACATGAATGTGGTCATATGATATTTTCACTTATAATAGGCTTTAAATTTGATAAGATAATAATCTATCCATTCGGAGGAATAACAATTTATAATGAAGACTTAAATGTAAGCACTAATAAAGAACTCTTCATCTTACTAGGAGGAATAACATCCCAATTATTGTTTCTATTGTTTCTTTTTATTCTATATAACTATGGTTTTATAACAGATCATACATTCACAATAATAAAAAGAATCAATCTAATACTTATATCATTTAACTTTATGCCAGTCTTACCACTAGATGGAGGAAAACTAACAAACATATTATTTGATAAATTCATGTCTTACAAACTATCTAATACTATTAGTATAACAATAAGTATCCTTTTTATATGCATTTTTGCTTTGAAAAACAAGACAATTCTTGGTATAATACTAACACTATTTCTATTAAAGAGCATCATTCTAGAAATAACAAACCAAAGTTTTAGATACAACAAGTTCTTACTTGAAAGATACATAAACGATTACAAATTCAAAAGTACAATAATAGTATCAAGTATCTATAAGTTCAAAAGAGATAAATCTCATATAGTAAATAATACATTTGAAAAGAAAATTTTATCTAATATGTTTGACAGTAAGCAATAAATATGCTAAAATACTCTTGTTTGTAGAAATCTTTCTCTACAACCGCATTGAGAAGGTTAATTAAAAAGAGCAATCTTACCTTAAGAGCGAGTCTTATTGAAGGAGGAATAAAATGAAAGCAATATTCGTAACTGGTGGA
>CAKONA010000058.1 GCA_934096785.1 uncultured Bacilli bacterium
ATGAAATGTATTAGTGCTGCTAGTGTTAATGAAGGACTTAATAGTAGTGAAGTTGTGATTGAGGGTAACTTTACTAAGGAAGAAGCACAAGCACTTGTTGATTTAATCAATAGTGGAAGTCTTCCAACTAAGTTAACAGAAGAGGCTACTCCTAAAAGTGTTTCACCTTCATTTGGTAGTGAAACTATTACTAAGACAGGTATAGCTGGTGTTATAACATTTATTGTTGTGTCACTTATATTAATAGTTAAATATAGATTTAGTGGAGTTATTGGTAGTGTATGTTTACTTTTATATTCAGTACTTGTATTCTTAATATTTAATGCTGTTGATGGAGTACTTACGTTAACTGGTATTGCTGCTTTAGTACTTGGTATTGGTATGGCAGTAGATTCAATAATAATATCAAATGATAGAATCAAAGATGAACTTAGAAAAGGTAGTAAGTTAACTGCTGCTTATAATGAAGCTAATAAGAGTAGTTTAATAGCTATAATAGATGCTAATATAACAACATTAATAGCTGGTATAGTTCTTTACTTATTTGGTGAAAGTAGTGTTAAAGGATTTGCTACTATGTTAATAATAACTATCTTTGTAACAGTATTTACTACAGTAATTTTATATCGTGTAATACAAGGAATGTTTGTTAAAAGTAAAGCATTTAATGGTAAAGAGAAAGCATTCGTTGGTAAAGTTAAAGATGTGCATAACTTTGACTATGTTAAATTTTCAAGTAAACCTATAATGACTGCGATAGGAGTTATAGCACTTGGTATTACATTTGCATTAGTACGTGGATTTAATTTTGGAGTTGATTTTACTGGAGGAACTAATATAAATCTATCATCTAATAGTGATTTAGACTTTAATAAGATAACAACTATCTTAAAAGAATATGATGTTAGAGGATATGATTATTACGTAGGTGGTAAGACTGAAGGATATATTAAATTAAATGATATTCTAAGTGATGAAGATACTACTAAAGTTAAAAAAGAATTAAAAGATTTAGGAATAGAGACTTCTATGAGTGAAATAAGTACACTAGTTACTAATAATTTAACTAAGAATGCTATTAAGTCACTTATATATTCATTAGTAGCAATAATTATCTATGTAGCTATACGTTTTAACTTTAATTATGCAATAAGTGGAATACTTATGTTATGTCATGATGTACTTATAATACTTTCTGTGTTTGCTATATTTAATATACCAGTAGACTTTATAATAGTAGCCTCATTACTTACAATAATAGGTTACTCAATAAATGATACAATAGTTGTGTTTGATAGAATAAGAGAAAATAGAAAGAAAATGTATAGAAATAAGAAAATACTAGCTGACGATGAAATGAATAAATTAGTAAATGTTTCATCAAATGAAACTATATCTAGAAATGTATGGACAAGCATTACTACTATAGCTGCTGTTGTTATATTACTATGTGTAGGTTTAAATGACATATACACGTTTAATGTATCAGTATTAATAGGTTTAGTAGCTGGTAGTATTTCATCATTATTAATAGGGCCTAGAGTATGGATGGCACTTGAAAAAAGAAGTCAAAATAGACCAGATGATGAAGATGATGAAGTAGAAGAAATGAAAATAAAAGGTATTAATATATAAAGGAAGTGATGCTATGAAAGATCATAGTTATGAAGAATTAGTAGATGTTTTAAAAACTTATATGGCACCTGAATATATAGAGTTTATAGATAAATACTATGAACAAGCTAAAATAATATATGAAGGGATGAAAAGAGAAACTGGAGAAGACTATATATATCATCCAATAAATGTTGCCTATATTTTAGCAGACTTAAAGATGGACCCAGTTACTATTGCTTGTGCGCTTATACATGAAGCAATAACACTTAATAAAATGACCTATGAAGAAGTAGAAGAAATGTTTGGAACAGAAAGTGCTAATATAGTTAATTCTATTACAAAAATAAGTAATCTTAAACAAACATTTAAGATAAATAATCCTGAAAAATATAGAAGAATAATAGTAGGGCTTTCTGAGAATCCAGCTACATTATTCATTAAGTTTGCTGATAGACTTCATAATCTTAGAACACTTAGAGTTCATGATAAAGAACATCAAAAATATATAATAGATGAAACTCAAAATATATATATACCAATCGCACATAGACTTGGTATGAAAAAGATGAAAAGTGAAATGGAAGACTTGTGTCTTCAATATAGTGAGACAGATGAATATAACAAGGTACTTGATAGAATAAATGCAGATAAAGAAGAACTAGAAAAAAGTTTAGGTAAGATGAAGTATGAAATAATGCAGTTACTTGAACATCATAATATAAAATATGAAATACTTAGTCGTGTTAAGAGTGTTCGTGGTATATATAATAAACTTAAGAATGGTAAGAGATGGGAAGATATATATGATTTACTTGGACTTAGAGTTTTAGTAAATACAGTAGAAGACTGTTATAGAGTAATAGGTCTTGTACAAAGTAAGTATCAACCTGTACCAAATAGATTTAAAGATTATATTGCAAATCCAAAGCCAAACTTATATCAAAGTTTACATACTACTGTTTATGGAGAAGATAAAAGAATATATGAAGTACAAGTTCGTACTTATGAAATGGATGAGATAGCTGAAAAAGGCGTTGCTTCTCACTGGAGTTATAAAGAAAAAATAGATGGTAGTGTTAAGAATAACTTAGATCATATTCTAGAACAATTCCGTGTTCTTGTTGAAATAAATGATATTGAACAAAATATGGAATTTTTCGGTAATATAAAAGAAGAATTAAAGAGAAATGAAATATATGTTTATACTCCTAAAGGGGATATAATTGAACTTCCTGCTGGGGCTACTCCAATTGACTTTGCATATAAGATTCATAGTGAAGTAGGTAATACTACTACTGGGGCTTTGGTTAATTCAAAGATGGTTAAATTAGACCATGAACTAGTTGATGGAGATATGGTTGAACTAATTACTCAAAAAGGACATGCTCCATCAAAAGGATGGTTAAAGATAGTTAAAACTGAAGCTGCTAAATCAAGAATTAAATCATATTTCTATAAAAAAGAAAGAGAAAAATATATTGCTCTTGGACATGAAATGTTATCAAATGAATGTAAGAAGAAGAATGTTGATATCAATGATATAATAACTGATGAGAACATTGAAAAGTTAAATAATAGTCTTGGTACTAAAGATTTAGATGATATATATTTTTCAATAGCTACACTTAAATATTTGCCTTCTTCTATACTTAATAGATTAGAGGTAAGAGAACCTAAAAAGAAAGTACTTACATTAAATAAGAAAAATAATAATAGTGGCAATGGTATATTAATAGCAGGTTCTAGTGATATATTATGTAGTTTAGCTACTTGTTGTAATCCTGTTTATGGAGAAGATATAGTTGGATACATTACTCGTGGTTATGGAGTTAAGATACACTCTAGGAATTGTCCTAATATAGATTTAAATAGTGAAAGAATAATAGATGCACAGTGGGAAGAAAATACTGAGAATAGATATACTGCTAAGTTAAAGGTGTATATTGATGATGTGTCAGATATTCTTCTTAAGATAATTACACTTGCTACTAAAGATTCTATAATAGTTGACTCAATAAACTTAATTAATAGAAATAAAGAATTATTCTATGATATAACTTGTAAGGTTAAGAATATAAATGATTTACATTTATTTATAGATGAAGTTAAAGGAATAAATAGTGTTTCTAAGGTTGAGAGGGTGTTTATATGAGAGTAGTTTTGCAAAGAAGTAAAGAGAGTAAAGTAACTATTGATGGCAAGGTAAATGGGAAGATTGATAAAGGATATGTGATACTTGTTGGTTTTACTGAGGGAGATAATACAGATATAGTTGATAAAATGATTCATAAGATTATTAACCTTAGAGTATTTGAAGATGAGAATGGTAAAATGAACTTAAGTATTCAAAATATAGGTGGAAGTATTCTTAGTATTAGTCAGTTTACTTTATATGCTGACTCAAAAAAAGGGAATAGACCAAGTTTTATAAATGCGTTGAATCCAAGTGAAGCTTCTAAATTATATGATTACTTTAATAGTAAGTTAAGTGAGACATTACACGTTGAAACTGGAATATTTGGAAGTGACATGAAAGTCGAAATCTATAATGATGGTCCTGTTACCATAATACTTGATAGTGATGAATTATTTAAAATGTAGAGAAATCTACATTTTTTTGTGATACATATTTCCTTTCACGATTAAATTTGATATAACTTAATCGTAAAAGGAAAAATAAATTAGTGTTGGAACTGAAATTCAGTTCCTTTTTAGATGAAAAATAATAACTCTACTAATACTGTGGTTACAAATTGATAAAAATATATTATAATTTGATTATAGATATAGGAGCAAAATATGCAAGAGAAAATTGGAAACTTTATATTGGAGTTAAGAAAAGAAAGAAATATGACACAGCAAGAACTGGCTTCAAAATTAAATGTAACTGATAGGGCAGTTTCTCATTGGGAAAATGGAAGAAGTGTACCTGATGTGTCTTTATTCAAATCTATATGTGAAATCTTTGATATATCTGTTAATGAATTAGTAAATGGTAAAAGAAAAAGTAAAGAAAATCACTTTATGAAATATTGTATATTCTTTTTAATTTTTGTCTCTACTATCTTGTTGATAATTTTAGTTGTAATTAAGAATAAAAAATTTGAAATAGATAACTTTAAATTTCAAGTAATAGACGAAGATATTTATTATAGTTTAACAGAAAAGATTACAGTGGGTGATAAAAAAGTATATAGTTATGGTGTAGATTATGAACAAGTATGTGATAAAAATGAACAATGTTATTTAATTTATGAAGTTTTAAAAAATGGTAAAGTAACTTTAGATGACTTTGAAAATTATTTGAACAGACAGGTTGAATATAAAAATTATAGTATTATAATGTTAAATGATAAAGGAACAAAAATATATACAAAAAATGGTGTTACGATTATTTATTGCAATACTTTTGATAATAACCATGATGTTTACATTGGAAATGATAAGATGTTAGATGATTTAAAAGGTAACTATTGTGGATTTTCATTCGATACTATAAAAAATACTAAAGTTGATTTAAATGAGTTAAAGGATGTTTATGTTAACGCAGTTAAAGGTTCTATTACTAAGTCATCTATTAAAATTCAAATTTATGATAAAAAGAGTGAAAACTATGTTTATGGTAGTGAATACACAATAGATAAGAAAGTTAATGGTAAATGGGAAAGATTGAATACTGAAAAACAAATTATATCCGATTCAATGGGATATGAACCTGACATTAATGGAATATTGTATTTTAATATTGATTGGTATTATTACTATGGAAATTTAGATAGTGGAACTTATAGAATAGTTAAATATGCTTATTCTAAAGATGATAAAGATTGTAATCCTGAATTTAACAAAATATATTATTCAGTTGAATTTAATATAGAATAAAAGAAAGTAGGGGTTCTACTTTCTTTTAAGTTTCTTTACTTCTTTTGGTCCTTCTATCTTTACTTTTTCTGGTAATAGAGAATCTACTTTTTGTTCTTTTAATACTCCTTGTGAGAATATTAATGAAGTAGCAAGTAAAATAGAAGTAACTTCTCTTGTTCTTTTATTCATAATGTATTGTCTCCTTAAATAAATGATACAAAATAGATAGAAAATTGTCAATTTTATTTGCGTTTTTGTATAAAAGTAATTATAATAATTTGTATGGAAAGAAAAGATGTAAAACTTGAAGATGTTAGCCCTATGATGAGGGAATACCTTAAAACAAAGAGTGAATATGAAGGTATAATTTTATTTTATAGATTAGGTGACTTCTATGAAATGTTTTTTGATGACGCAATAACTGCTAGTCATGAGTTAGAACTTACTTTAACCGGTAAACAATGTGGCCTTAGTGAAAAAGTCCCAATGTGTGGAGTTCCACATCATGCATTAAACGTGTACTTAGAGAAACTAATTGAAAAAGGTTACAAGGTCGCTATATGTGAACAAATGGAGGACCCTAAGACTGCTAAGGGTATAGTTAAAAGAGAAGTAATACAAATAGTGAGTGCTGGTACACTTACAAGTACTGAAATAGTAAATGAAAAAGATTTTAACTATATAGCAAGTGTAACTGATTATAATTACATATATGCACTTAGTTATGCAGATTTACTTAGTGGTAAAGTATATACTACATTTGTAGAAAAGAATAGAGAAAAGATAATAAGTCGTATAGTAAACTTAAATATAAAAGAGATAGTACTTCATGATAATTTTGATGTAGACTTAATACATAGACTTAAAAGTAACTATAATATATTTATATCTCATTATAATGATGAAACGTTATATAAAAAAGATATTTTTGGTAAAGTAACTGATAGTAAACTAATTAATAATACATCACTACTTCTAAATTATTTAACTAATTCATTAAAACAGGATTTAAGTCATATACAAGAAGTAGAAGTGATAGATAGTGGACTTTTTTTAGAACTTGATAAAGAATGTATTAAGAACTTGGAGTTAGTTGAAACTATAAGAAATAAAGATAGACAAAATAGTTTACTTGGATTTATGGATAAGACTAAGACTGCGATGGGTAGTAGACTTTTAAAGAGTTATTTAATAAGTCCTAGTATTAA
>CAKONA010000059.1 GCA_934096785.1 uncultured Bacilli bacterium
CTTTCACCAAGTTTTGCGATTTCATCTAGCATTATTAGTAATGATTCATTATTATTGTCACTATCATATATTTTTCTTTCTTGGAAAGAATGTTCTAGTTCATGAAATAATAATTTTGAAACAAGCATGCACATATAGAATGGTTTTTCTGTTTCACTTAGATGTTTTTCATGTAAAAAGTAATCATTTAGAATTGGAAGTGTATGTTCTGTATAGATGTAAATGTTTCTTCCTATGTATTTTCCCATTACATTTTTTCTTTCTGAGTCTTTATCTTTTTCATCAATTTTTATTCCTTGTAGATAGAAAGGATTACTATCATGTGATAAAACTATATCATAAAAATCTCTTATAAAATTCTCATTTATTTTTGGATATTCTCCACTTATTACTTGTTTTTCAGTTGAATATTTGTATATTAGTCTTAGAAGCTCTAATTCTTCTTTTTTGAATTCTTCATCTGTCATTTTATGTTCCCCCTATATTTCTTTATTAGTTCCATGTGATAATTGTATTCACTTTCATCTATTGGCAAACCAAGATTTATTCTTTGATATGTTGAATACATTTTCTTTAAGGTTTCTAAACAAATTCTTTCATCTTCATTATACCAATCTACTCCATCAATTAGTCCTTCGATTTGATTTGTTAATCTAAAATGCTCCAGTGTTGGGCATTTAATTATCCCGTCTTCCATAGTGTACCCTGTTATTTGTGACTCCAGGAAACAACTATATTCAATCATACATAGTCTATCTAAATAATATTGTTCATTTAATTTATTTAAGAGATTAAGGATTCTTCTATGAGATTTAATTTCTGCGAGTCTTTCTTTTAAAGATAAGAAGTATGTTTCTTCTGTATCAGTAGAACCTAGTGAAGACAAGTAAAGTAACATTGCCCTTGTGGAGTCTTCTTCCATGATTATTTTTTGTTGATGGGCATGTTCTAGTTCATGAAGTATTACTTGAGTAAATGATGCTGTTAAATAGAATTTACCTTCTAGGAAGCGAGTTAATTCATCTTTATTTGCGATTAGGCTATATAACTCTTTTATACCTTTTTTGTACACTGTTATTTTTTTATCACATGCTGTGTAGGTAGCAAATACACTCTCACCTTCTTCACATTCATGTTCCTTTTTTAGCACTGACTTTTTAATGTATTTTTCTATGTGATCAGTCTTTGATACTATACTAATTAACTTTTTTACATATTCCATATTTGGTATTAATGTATCATAGTCTATTACTTTATTTTCTATTGTATAGTCTCTATATAGTCTTAATAATTCACTATTCTTTTTACTCATGTTTTTCCCCTTTTATTGGCTCTATATTATATAATAAAGGGGATGTTATGTCAAATTATTTAAAAGTTATTTTTTTGCTTCAGTTATGTCCTCTCTTCTAATATTTTTATTAAGTCTTAGACTTATTTTTGGTTCTTTACTTAGTCTTACATCGCTTATATTTTTTAGATGTTCAAGCGTATATTTGGTTACTGGGTAGTCTATTATTTCTACTTTGAAAGTGTTATCTTTTATAAATACTACTCTTATTAATTCTACTTTTATTGTGTCTCCTAGTGTTAGGACTATCACGTTTCCAGTTAAATCAATATTGTATTCCATTCCTTCTAAGTCTAGATTATTTACTGAATGTTCCATGTAGTTTAAAAACAATGGATTTTTTCTTAAGTAAGTAGATACTTCTCTATATGGGTTATTTTCTTCGTATCTTCTAAAAGCTTCTATATTTTTTAGTAGTTTACTTTCTATATAATCTCTTATTTCATCTTTAGTAAATATCATTTCGCTTTCTTCAATTGTAGTTCCATCTAAATCTATATAGTATTTTTCTTCATTATTATTATTCTTCTTTGAAATTAGCTCTATTACTTCATCATAACTCATTATCTTCTCTGTTTCATTAAAGGGAAGTATGCTGTAAGTCATTAATGCTTCGTTTCCATCTTTTATTCCATAGTTTTCAACTATCATTTTATCAAATATTCTTATGTATGTTTTTTTTAAATCGAATAGTTGATTTACCATGTATACTTTAGATTTCATCCTTGAATTTGGTGTTTTACTTGGAATATTTGTATAAGGTATTCTTCTACTTTTTTTCTCTATGTGACTAGGAATATTTGAGTATGGGAAGTTATGTCTTCTTTCATCAGTTAGATATTTGTTTACTAGTACTTCATCTTTTACTGCATGAAGGT
The DNA here is from genome assembly GCA_934096785.1 of uncultured Bacilli bacterium. The sequence goes on from CAKONA010000059.1 coordinate 2,230, forward strand.
TAAGTCCATTTTTATCAAATAATAATATATAATCTTGATAAGGTAACATTAGTTGTACAGTATTATCTTTTACATAGTTTTCATTTATTCTTTGTATTTTTTCTATAGGTTCCATTATATTTCTCGCTTTCTTACTCTTGTATATCTTGTTTTATCAAACATTTGCCATGGAGAGAATTCTTTTCCTTCTGTGTGGCCTGAGATTGCGAAGTTATCAAAGCCATAGTATGCTAGTTCATCTTCCTTACTCTCTAATTCTTTTAAAAGGTTTCTTATGACACTTAACCATATAAAGTCAGGAATCTCTTCATAATGTTCTGGTATGTATTTTGTAAATTCATTTGGATCTAGTCCTACACTTGTAAGAAATTTAATTCTTTCTTCTCTTGTTTTTTTATAATCAGTGTCACTTATTTTATACGTTTGATATTCTTTTAATGTACTCGCATTTACTTTTCTTAAGTCAAACCATGGTATATGGTATCTTTCATGTGTACATATGCTTTTAGATACTTCTCTTCCATCAAATCCTTTTGATACTGCATCTATGTAAATATCGTGCCCTAAGTCTACACCTACTGAAATACCTGCATATCTTTGATATCTCTCTGATACTTCTGTTGTTAAATTGAATAAGACTAGTACTCCATATGGATCTATCTCTTTAATTCTTTTTAGTATTTCATAAAGATGAGAAGTTCCTCCACTATTTTCTATATTTATATTTGGATTTCTTCCTTTTAAAATATCTATTCTATTTTGACTAAATGTTTCTAAATAACTTTTTAGTTCCTTATATTCTTCGATTGATTCAACTATTGTTAAATCTTTTATTGGACTTAGAGATGGAAAGAAATTTATTAAGTTTATCATGTCACTAGTTCTATAGTAGTTCATCATTTTTTCTCTATCACTTATATTATTAAACTCTAGCATGACTTCACTCCTTTTTAGATATTATACACTATATATAATTGTTTTTATAGATTTTTTTATTTTAATTTATATGATAAAATACTTTTAGGAGGTTTTCGTATGTATAAGTTATATGGAATAATCAATTTATTTGATTTGGTTCCTGATTTTGTTTTTCCTATTTTTGAACGTGATGGTGCTTTATATTTTGAAAATAGTAGTGATGAAGAACACATAGATGAATTTTATGAGATTAAAAGTAAGAGTGTTCTTTCTAGAATAAAACCATTAGAAGTTATTTCTTATGATGGAGATACTGAAAGTGAAAATGAAATTGGAAAGACTCCGATTATAGGACATCAATATGAAGAAAATAAATACGTTATTGGTACTGAGGAAGAATTAAAGAAACGCTTTAAAAATCTTGAAATGATGTTAAAAAAGATGTGTTAAAAACCTAGGAATTACCTAGGTTTTATTGTTGTTTATTATAGTATTTTATTTGTTTTAATAGATTCATTGCTCCTTTTGGTGTGTGTTGCTCTTCACTTTTTTTATAGTCTCTTTTCATTATTTCTTCTATTTGAGAAACTGTCAAGTTAGTACCAAGTTCCCTGTTCATTTCGCTTATGAATTTTTTAGCTCTTATGTATCCTCTTTCTGGTATTGTGTGCTCTGAATATAATAGTTTTAGAGAGACTAATTCAAGTATTTTATTTCTTAGTTCTACGTCAGTTTTATGAAGACTTACTGTTTCTCTCAATTCATTAAATTCTAGTTCTTCAGAATGTTTGCTTTCAAGTTCCTCTAACAATTCTTCAAGTGTCATCGAGTCTTTATCTACATACTTTTTTAAATCATCTTTGTTTTCAATTTTGCCTGTCTTGTCATCGGCATAGATTAGATAGAATGATGGATCACTCCATAGTTTTGCATCTTGATTTTTTGTGTTAATCGTTAAGAACATATGAGTAATCCATTTTGATACTTTACCGTTTTCATATATTGGATGTTGTCCCCAACCTCTTGCTCTATAATCGCATTCAAGTAAACAATTTTCATCAATTGAAAGTCTATAAAATAGCTTTCTTATATCCATTTCATTTGATAGTGGTTTTAGTCCTTCAAAATTAAAGTATGTAACTCCTTCTAGTTTTTCTAGTTCTCTTTCAGGGTATTTAATTTCATACCAAGTAGTTATATAGTTAATTAAAGATTGTAACTCATCGCTACTCATTATTTCTTGGTATCCTTCTTTTTTCTTAGCATTTAACTATTCTAAAAATTCTTTGTTGTTTCTGATTTCATAACTTTTAATATCCTGTGCATAAAAGTTTTCTGATTCTATTCCTGTCATTTCTTCTCCTTTAATTATAATTTTTTTCTTAATGTTGGCCCTTTTGGCTCTTCATAAGGCACTGCATTTATTTCACTATTGCTTGAATATAAAGATTTTTTAATATCATATAGTGGTTCTTCTTTTTCTCTTTCATTCTCTTCTTTTGATTCATCTTTTTCTTTGATTATTTCATTTTTTGGTTGTTCATTAATCCAGCAATATCTTTCTAGAAATCTTAGATGGTTAAGTTTTTCACTTCTAGTTTCTAGACTTTCTAATGTTTTTAATTCATCAGGTTTTAGTTCAATAAGTGCATCAGCTTTTTCATAATCCTCTAAATATTCCTTTTTAAATGTTGTTGATGCATATAATGCACTTAGTATATTTATTCCTGGTATGAATGGAAGAAGTGTTAATATTGCTCTTCTTGATGGTTTTTTACTTGAATTATTAGTTTTACTATTGTCTTTTACATATAGAAGTCTATATCTATTAATTATGTATCCTTTTGAAGAAGCATCTAATCTTATATCATCTAAAGATTTTACAACTAAAAGTGTGCTTACTAAATAGGTAGATATTTCTAATAAAATTAATCCTATAATCATTTTTATATTCTCTCCTTAGTGGCTTATATTATATAATATGAACTATTAGTTTTCAACATTAAATAGTTATAGTTTTATTCTTTTTAGTTTCTTCTTCAATCCAAGATAAATATTCATTACTTATGCTAGTTATATCATAGATTGCAAACTCAAATACTTCATAACTATGAATTCGTTTGATTACATCATATATTTCTTTTAGATTATCTTTTATTGTTTTCATATAAAGTATATATTCTTTAGAACTTTCTCTTTTATTTTTATAATTCCAACTACTTTTGCTTTCAATAACATGAGTACTTGCGACTAAATGCTTATCTAGTAGTTCATTTATTACTTTATTTAGTTCCGTCTCATTATCAAAAGGAGTTTCTACCATACAATATTTATTCATTATTTTCTCCATATAGTTTAATATATTTATATATTTCTCCCCAGTTATTTACGTTTATTACATTATCTTTTTCTGTTCTAGGAGATGCATTATTTTTAAAGTATAAAGCACATATACCATTATCTGATGCATTTCTACATATTGTTTCATCATCATCTATCATATAGTCTGCATGTTCTTCTAAAAGTTTATCTATTTTGCTGTGTTCGTTATAGAATACTTTTATTTCAAGTCCAAGTTCTTTGAATTTTTCTTTTGCGATATTAGCTTCCATTTCATCTCTTGCAGTTACTACTATTAATTCATAATCATTTTTAAGTTTATTAAGAACAATGTCAGCCCCTGTCATAATGTTTGCAGACTTTAATATATGTTCACTATTTTCTTCATAGAATTTTTTAAATTCTTCTTTTGTCCAATTATATCTTTTTTGAAATGTTCTTTCTTTATTATTTATAATAGTATCTTTTTTATGTACATCGGTATCATATATTTCAGTGTATACTCTATATAAGTTTTCAGAATCAAATACTACTCCATCTAGATCTATTGCTATTTTCTTCATTTTTATCACTCACTTTTTAATAATATAGTGTTTTTAGAATATCATGTTTGAGTGTGAAATTCAATAAGAAATGAAAAAGACCTAGGGCTTCAAAAGTTTCCTAGGCATATTTATTACATTAGCATTCCTGAACTTGGTGTTTCATCATTATTTTGATTTCTTTTCATTTCATTTTCTTCCATTAGTTGATTATATATATTTTGATTAAACCCAAGAGGTGTTGTTGCTAAATAAACTATGTATTCCATTGTAAATGTGCCATCAGAATTATATCTTCTTTCTGGTCTAGTTAATTGTTTAGGATTGTCAAATTCCTTCATAAGTTCTTCTATTTCTTCTTCAGTGTAATTATGTTTTTTATCTGAATTTTTAAGTGTTTGAACATTAATTAAATCTTGATTTTCTTTCTTAGTAGTTTGTTCTATTGGCTTAAATTTTCTTCTGAAATTTTGATTTTGTTTTTGCGTGTTTAGATCATCAACTTTTTGTTCTTGTTTTTTAGAAATACTGTCTTTTATAAATTTATTTGCTCTTTCTAGATA
>CAKONA010000060.1 GCA_934096785.1 uncultured Bacilli bacterium
CTAAATCTAAATACTTAGTAACTAGTCCAAGAGAAAACAAAGGTAAATGGAATAAAATATTTAATAATGATAATAATATAGAAATAGAAATAGGTACAGGAAAAGGTAAATTCATAATTGAAAAAGCCATGACTAATCCTAATATAAATTATATCGGTATTGAAAAGTACGCTAGTCCCTTAGTAAGTGCCACTAAGAAATTAGAAAGTCTAGATTTACCTAACTTAAGACTAGTTAATTTGGACGCTTTAGGCATAGAAGATGTATTTGATCATGAAATAGACAAAATCTATTTAAATTTTAGTGACCCATGGCCTAAGAAAAGACACATTAAAAGAAGACTAACATCAAGTGTATTCTTATCTAAGTATGAAAGTCTATTTAAAGATGTAAAACGTATTGAAATGAAAACTGATAATGATGACTTATATGAGTTTTCATGCGAATCTTTTATAGAAAACGGTTACGATATAGTTAAGACTGACACTAATTACTTAGACACTATAAGAACTGAATACGAAGATAAATTCATAAACCTAGGTAAGAATATTAATTATATTAGTGTTGTTAAAAAATAAATAATTTGCTATAATCTTAATGTAGTAGGAGAATAAAAAAATGTATAAAAAGATAATAATTATATTAAGCCTATTTCTAATGACAGGTTGTACTCAAACATATTACATGAATAATCTATCATATGATGAAATAATAAACTATTCAACAGTAGAAACTAGTGACTTACATAATACCAACAATAAAGGATTTAAGTACTATTTGCCAGCAGGATTTACTATAACAAAGGATGATGGGTTTAACCAAACACTAACATCTAGAAATAATATTTATTACTTGAATATTGATATAGTAAGTTACTACTATAAAAAAGGTATAAATGAATCTGAAAATCTAGAAGACTATTATTTCTATACTTTTGATAGAAACGATATACAAGGATACTTAAGAATTAGAAAAAATATTGATAAATTTTTTGTTGAGTTGTGTTATAATTATGCTATAATAGAAGTAGAGGTAGAAGAAAATGAATTAAGGTATGCAGTTTCAAGAAGTATAACAATTCTAAACTCTATTAAATATAATGATTACATAATTGAAAAAGAACTTAATGATAGAGACTTAGACTCAAAAGAAACAGCATATAAGATTCCAGAACCTAAAGACAAAAATGAAAATAAAAATGTCCTTGAATATATCAATGAAGGCGAAGAATAAAAGAAAGAGGTGCAATCGTGGGAGTTTTTAGTAAACTAAAAAACATATTTTATGATGAAGAATATGTAGACGAACCAGAAACTGAAATTAAGAAGGTAGAAAAAACAGTAAAAAAATCAAAAGAAATAGATGAAAAACCAAGAGTAGAAGAAATAAAAGTTATAAGAGAAGAACCAAAACGTGAACACGAAGAAGTTAAAAGAATAGTTGAAGAACCTAAGAAGGAAGATACATTTAGTGAAAGAGAACTATTTAGAAGTGAAAGAACATTTAACTTTACAGAGTTTGATGATGAAGATGAACCACTTCCTCCAAGAAGAAGTGTATTAAATAGTGAACCTAAAGTAACTAAAAGACAAGAAGTACAAAAACCAGCTGTTCCAGAACCACCAAAAATCTTTAAGCCAAGTCCTGTTATTTCACCAATATATGGAATACTAGACAAAGACTATAAAAAAGATGAAGTGACAACTAAAACAATAAGACATGAAGAACCAGTAATAAAAGATTCAGCTGCTACATATGATAGTGTCAGAAGAAAAGCCTATGGAACACTTGAAGATGATTTAGAAAGCACATTAAACGAAGTAAACAAAATAACAACAGATGATGTTAAAAACGAAATAGAAAAAATAGATGATTCAGTAAATGAATTAGATAAAAAAGCAAATAAAATAGAAGACATAATAAGTAAAATAGAAAGTACTACATCAGATATATCAGTCGGAGAACTAGAAGATAAATTAGAATTAGAAAACTTCGATGATGATGAAGATGATAAACCTGAAGAAGTAGACGAACTTGAAAAAACTATGACTAATAGTACTTTAGAACACGATCTATTTAATTTAATAGATTCAATGTATGACGATAAGGAGGATTAGAAATGAGTTTAAACGAAGCACTACCTGTAGTAATATACTTTCTATTAATAGTACTTCTAGTTGTAGCCATCTATGTTGGAGTCAAACTAATCATAACAATGAATAAAGTAGACGACATACTAGATGACATAAGAGAAAAATCTAGATCACTAGATAAACTATTTAATATAATAGACTTTGCTACAGATAGAGTATCAATGGTAAGTGATACATTAATTAACTTTGTATCAAGTGCCGTAGGAAAAATTTTCAAAAAAAGAAATTCAAAGAAAGTGAAGGTTGATGACGATGAGTAAAGAAAGAAAAGGCGGATTTGGAAAATTCGTAGGAGGCTTAGCACTAGGTGCTGGCTTAGGATTATTATTTGCTCCTGATAATGGAAAAAATACAAGAAAAGTACTTAAAAAGAAAGTAGACGAGTTACTTGATAAATTAAAAGAAGTAGACTTAGACGAAGTAAAAGATGAACTACTATTTAAAGCAGAAACACTTCAAGCAGAACTATCTGCCTTAGATAAAGAAAAAGCAAAAGACCTAGCTTTAGAGCAAGCACAAAACATCAAAGCTAAAGCAGAAGAACTATATAAATATGCTATTGAAAAAAGCACACCAGTAGTAGAAAAAGCTGCTGATGAAGTTAGAAAACAAGCTCTAAAAGTAGTTAAAGAAATCCAAACAAAATTAGAAGCAGAAGAAAAAGAAAGCAAAGCTAAAAAGAAATAATAAACAAACAAAAAGTGTCGAAAGACACTTTTTAGTTTGCTACTCTTTATATAAAGTAATTTTCCCATTATTAGAAGATATAAGTATTTGATTCCATAAATCACTTATAACATTACGTACCTTTTTAGGATGCACTAAAAATCTAATCGTAAGAACAACATAATTATTTTCAAGTTTAGTATATATAATTGGATCTAACTTATTATAATATATTCTATAGTTACTAGTCGCACTATCAAGTTCCCTTTCCATCTTATGAGGAATAGATGATATAACAGGATTACTTCTAACAATTCTATATAATTCCTTCTTAACTTTAGGCAAATCACTATCTAATGGAACATTAATAGATATCTCTTTCCATATATATTTAAAAGCCTTAGAATAATTCTTTAAGTATTCACTAAACACCTTAGCATTCGGAACCTGTATAATAATACCAGTACTTTGTTCAGAATCATTAGTTTCATTTACTTCTAACATCTCAAAAGAAAGCGTACTAATATTAATAACATCTCCAGTATAACTACCAATAGAAATCCTGTCTTCCACTTTAAAAGGTTTCGCAATCTTTATATAAATACCAGAAAAGAAATTAACTACTATATCTCTTATTGCTAAAGTTAACGCAGCTGATACAACACTTATCAAAGTAATAAAATCAGTAAAATAATCCTTCCATATCAAAACAAAACAAAATATAATTATAAAATTACATATTAGTTTAACTCTTTTATTAAGAACATACTTATTCTTATCACTCTTATTAAACTGATTATTTATTATTTCAAAAGCCTTATTCAATATCTTAATAGTAAAAAACACAATCATAGATTGAAATATAGATACTATATATTTCTCATCTAAAGAAGTAAACTCAGATACATAAATTATTATCTTATTAATATATTTCATTTTCCTCTCCTTTCAAAATGCGGTCAAACTAATATACCACATATATAACTATACTCAAATACTATTCCAACAATTCTCACAAAATTTTACATTTATAATGTAAAGAAAATACTTTAATTATGATTGTGTATATGTTAAAATTATTGTAAAAAAAAGGAGAAATCATGAACTACATTATACGTAAAGCTGAAGTAAAAGATGCTAAAGAAAAAAATAATCTATTAACACTACTTATTCAAGATGAAAAGAAATACGATAGTAATATTAATGAATCTTGTGTAGTTAAAAGACTATATGAAGACTTAATACCAAATGAATCTAATATAGTTTTAATATCAATCGTAGACAATAAAATAGTTGGATATCTATTCGGTTATATTGAAAATACAGGAGACACTTATAAAGAAGGAATATCTAAATTAGAAGCACTATACATATTAGAAGACTACAGACATAATGGTATAGCTACATCTCTAATAAAAGAGTTTAAAGAGTGGTCACTTAACAACAATATAAAACACATGGAAGTACAGGTATTAAATAGTAACTTAGATGCAGTTAAATTTTATAATAAAGAAGGATTTAAAAACTTTAAATCAACTTTACTAAACGTTATAAAATAGGGAGGACACATGAATATAATATTTCTAAGACACGGAGAAGCAACTGATAATGTTAAAGAACTATTTTCTGATAAAGAAATATATTGGTCAACTCTAACTGAAAATGGTATTAATACAGCTAAAGAATCAATCTTATCTTTACCTAAAACAATTGATAAAATTTATGTTTCACCACTTCCTAGAACAATCGAAACAGCACACTAATATATGAAATTTATCCTAATGCTGAAGTTATCATTGATAATAGAATTCGTGAAATCAATCAGGGGATTTATACCCATCAAAAGAATAACGAAGACCTAGATAACACAAGAATAAAGCAAATTAATGGGGACTATTTTATAAGATTAGGTATTAATGGAGAAAATAACTTTGATATTGAAAGAAGACTATGTTCATTCTTAAAAGATATATACGAAAGCAACTTCAAAGATAATACTATAATGGTAGTTTCACATGGTTCAATAACATCTTATATAAAAAGAATATTAAAGATAAAGACACCTCATATTCAAACAGGTAAATCTGAAATATTTAAGGATATTGACTTTAATCCATTATTTGAACACATAAAGAAACTAGAAAACATCAAAGAAGAAAAGATAAATAGTAGACTATCTAAAATAGAACATATAGAAAGTGAAAAACTAAAAAGCAGTTTAGAATCACTTATAAAGAATGAATTTAATAACGTAGATATAACAGAAGATATGTTTAATGAATACATAGAAGGACTTAATTCTAACGATTTAATACAGCTAACAAATCCAAAGTTTGATAGTGGTGTAATTCTAGTATGTTTCTATGATAACTTTGAAGAGTTTGCAAGAAGATGGATTAATCATTATCTAAGTATTGACATTAATAACTTCGTACTTGTAAGTAATGACTCAAAAGATAACAGTACAGACATATTAAAAAGTTACACTAATAAAGCAAACATATCACTTTGGAAACTAAATAAGAAATACAATAATTTGTGTGGCCTAAAGCAAAAAATATTTGAGCACTATAAAGAAAACAGATATCTAACAGTTGAACAGCATGAACTATTCATTTGCGAAGATTATAGAACATTAAATGAATTGACAAGTATAAAGTCTCTTACGTTAGATGTTTATTCTAATGAAGGAAAAGAATTTGTAGATAAAAGTACATATAAAACATCATCTACTTTTTACGGACAAATGTATTATGGAGGACCTTTATATAGATTAACAAACAAGAAAGTTCCTCTTCAAAAAATACCATTAATAAAGTACACAGGTAATGAAATATATATAAGTGATAATTTCTATTATCCATTTAATATAAATAATACTAAGTATTCATCATATTTATTGAGTTATAAAAGAATAGAAAATCTATATGATAAAGATATATCTATAAGTTTAGATGAATTTATAAAAATGTGATTGATAATATGTTTAATGATAAAATAATTCTTGTATTTTTCCATAAAAGTATTATAATATTTAGTAAAATTAATTTCACTCAAAGTATATGCTATATAAAATAAAACGAAAATACAGTAAAATAAATTTATTCGTTGGAGGAAATAATGGAAAATAATGAAAATTTAATTGATTTAACATTATATAAATTGTTTTATTTGGTATGCCAAAATGGAAGTTTTTCAAAAACAGCAAAACTATTAAATTTATCACAACCCAGTATAAGCTATAATATAAAAAAATTAGAAGATGAATTAGGCGTTGATTTGTTTGAAAGAGGAAATGGATTGGTTATGACTCCTGAGGCTGAAGAATTGTTTCCTTACGTTGAGAAAGCATTGAATATTTTAAGAGACGGAGAGAGAAAAATAACTGATTTAATAAATATGAAAAAAGGACAAATTGTTATAGGAATACCATCTCATATTGGTGTATTTTTACTTACGGATATTTTAAAAAGATTTAGTACAATTTATCCTAATATAAAAGTTGAAGTTATTTGTAAATCAACAAAAGAACTATTTAAACTATTAAGTATAAGTAAGCTTGATATTCTAATTGATTGCTCGCCATTGGAAGAAGATACCAGTGAATTTGTAGTAAAACGTGTTTCAAGAGAAAAATGCGCTCTTGCGTGCAATTGTAAAGATAATTATCTTTTAAATAAAAAAGTAAGCATTGAC
>CAKONA010000061.1 GCA_934096785.1 uncultured Bacilli bacterium
AGTAATGTTACTAATATGGCTAATATGTTTTCTAATAGTGAAGTAACTGAAATAAAAGGCCTTGAAAATTTTGATACAAGTAATGTTACTAATATGAGTTCTATGTTTTCCATTTTTAATGGACAGTCTTTGAATTTGAGTAACTTTAATACAAGCAAAGTAATTAATATGAGTTCTATGTTTTCTTCTTCAAAAATTGAAAATTTAAATTTAAGCAACTTTGATACAAGCAATGTTACTAATATGAGCAATATGTTTTATGATTGCAAGATGCCAACTCTTGATTTAAGTGACTTTGATACAAGTAATGTAACAATTATGGCTAATATGTTTGATGAATGTACTAATCTAAAAACTATATATGTAAGTGATAAATTTACGACTACAAATGTAACAAATAGTGCAAATATGTTTAGACGTTCATATAAATTAGTTGGAGGCTCTGGTACAACATATAATGATTCATATAGAGATAAAACATATGCACGTATTGATACCGCAGACTCTCCTGGATACTTCACACTAAAAAGTAATTAATAAATAGATAATCAAACGATTGAATTATCAATCGTTTTTTGCTATAATAAAGCACGTTATTAAGGGGGGTCAAAATGAACAAAGACAAGTCCAAATTAAAAGAAGAATATGATAGATTAAGAATGTTATATGATACTATAAAACAAGAATATTATGAAAAAGGAAAAGAACTAAAAGAAGTAGCTGATGAGTTAAATAGAGTATATGAAGAACTTGAAGGCAAAGAATATAATATGTCTGATATATCTATTTGTGTTTATGATAATAATCAAATAGGTTTCTTTAAAAGAGATACATGGTGTGGAGATAGAGAATATTTTAATGGAGAAGCATGGTATAATGCTGGAGAAATATACACTGGGTTAGATAATGGTTTAGTAGGTTTAAAAAGAACACACTTCGCTAATATGTGGATTGAAGAATATGCTAAAAGTGGAAAGATATTAAAATTAAATAAAGGAACATTTGAAGCAAACATCAGTCTAAAGTTAGCAATTTCATTTAATGATATGCAATATATGATGCGTTCAAAAGAAGGAATAAAACCATATTTAAAATATGGAGCAACAGAAGAAGAACAAGAAGCAGTATTAGAATTTGCTAAAAAGTATTATGGAATAGATGATGGTATGAAATTACAAAAAACAAATAATGTAGAAGAAAACGAATAAAAGCGTTAATGAATTAAAAAGATAATAAAGAGGTAATTATGAATTACAATGAACTAATAGATGGTAATGGTCAAAAAATATATGTAGAATTAGGTTTGTCATTTTTAAGACCAGAATGGTTTGACGAAGAAACTGGTAAAGTAACAATACCAGATAATCCAAAACAAGCAGGTAATCTAGTGTATAGAACATATAGAGAATTATTTAATGAGCTATATGAAAAAGGTTATAGAGTTGTAACTGATGCTCTAGAAGCTGATGAAGATACATTCTACTTTACACCATGTCTAGATGTTAAAATAAATGGATATGGCGAAGTCTATAGAGAAAATAAAAATAAAAAAGTAATAGAAGCTTTAAAAGAATGTGGAATAGAAGAACCAATAAGTGTTAACTTCCCAGTTGATAAGTTTCCAAAATATATTCCAAAGTTACCATTCGTACTTAAAAACGAAAATATGAATTGTGGCGATGAAAAATTCATAATAAGAACAAAAGAGCAACTAGAAAAACTAAGAAAATTCTATGATGAAATTAATGGTTATAGTAAAGCAAAAGATATAGAAGAGTTTAAAAAAATATATGGCGATGATGTAGAAATTTATGATAATAAAATAACTTCTGGAGCATGGACAAAAAACTTTATAGACTATAAATATGAATTTCATAAGAACATGAGAATACAAAAATATGTAAGTACTCCATCTGAATATAATACATCTCTAAGAGTGTTATTTACATCAAATGGTGATGTTTTAGCATCAAGCCTTAAATATTCAAAAGGAATTAAAACTGATAATAAAAGATTATTTGGTCTATTTGAAAAATATCTAAGTGACCCATCTTCACCATACTTTATAGGAAACGAAAGTATCGTATCAAATACAGCAGCTGGTGGTAACAGTATATTACTTGAAAAAGAATCATTCACCGAAGAAGAAAAAAGAATACTTGCTTTACACAACATAGACCCAGAAAATGTAGAAGCACCAAAATGTATTAAAGAAGCATGTGAAAACATCGCACTTCACTGTAAGCGTGAAATAGGTTCACTTTGTGGTATAGACTTTATATATGACAAAGAAGAACACAAATGGAAATACTTAGAAGAACATGAGTATCCAATGATGTTCTCATACTGTGAAAGATTTAATTTACCATATAATCCAGAAAATCCATACTTTAACATGCAAAATATTATTGCAGATATAGATGCAAGATTCAAAGCACTTACATCAGAAATGAATCAAAAAAGAAAACAAGAAACAGTACTATCAAAAAAACAATAGATAGAAAGTAGTGATAAAATGTCAAAAATATCTAACGTTATCTTAATGCTAAAATATCTAGAAAATGGAAGAAAATACACGATACAAGAACTATCTGAGAAACTAGAAGTATCAAAAAGAATGATAAGAGTATATAAAGAAGAACTTGAAAAAGCAGGAATCTATATAGATACAATAAAAGGACCTTATGGAGGATATGTTCTAAATCAAAGTATAAGAATGCCTTTAAGAAAGTTTAATAAAAAAGATTCAGAATTACTTAATAAATATATTGAACTTGAAAACGACACAGAAACAAAAGAAAAATTAGTTATACTCAAAGACAAAATAACTGGTGTCTATATAGGAAGTAAAGAAGAAGATAAAGAACTTAATTTAAAAGATGAAACACATAAAAAATATAACATTCTTACAAGAGCAATCAAAGAAAAAAGAAAAGTTAAAATAAAATATTACTCTTATGGTAAAGGAGAAAATACAAGAGTAATAGATCCAGCAGACATGTTCTTATTCCAAGATGGTTGGTATTGCGCAGCATTTTGTGAACTTAGAAAAGACATTAGACACTTTGAATTAAAAAGAATTATTGAAATCGAATTATTAGAAGAAAAATTTGAATAGTGACGAAATATTTCCTCTTTAAGTAGTAAATTTCTACTTAAGGAGGATTTTATATGAAACCAAATATGAAAGAAAATTTTAATAATTTAGAAAGGAGAGTAAGAGAAAGTCTTTATAGCACAGACACTGAAAAAATAAATAGAGAACTATTTAGTATTAAAGACCCAACACTTATTTCAGGAGTAGGTGGATCTAGTGTAGTTGCAGACTATGCATCAAAAGTACTAAATAAAAAGAATAACATAATTACAAAAAGTGTTGAACCAAGAGATGTTAAATACATGAACCTAAGTGGTTACAAAAACATAATATCTTGTAGTTATAGTGGAAACAATTATGGAGTAGAGCTTTCATTCTTAAATGATTTAAAACACTATCTACTAGCAAGCAAACAATCAGTGAAAGGAGATATAACTAATCTAACATACAATATCACTGATAAAGAAGATAGTTTTATCTCACTATCATCAACACTAATACCTTGTAGTATTCTACTTAACTACTTTAATCCAAATGAGATAGAAAGAATAATATCATTCATAAAAAAATACACATTCGACTTTAATTGTGATTCTAACGTATTTGAAATATTTACAGGACTTGAAATATCAACACCATCAAAGTACTTAGAGTCAACCATAACAGAATCAGGAATAGGCATACCTGTTATTCATGATAAATACTCATATTGTCATGGAAGAAGTACACTTTCTACAATAAGTGAAAACACAGCTATATATTTTAATTTAGATACAGAGTTTGATAAACTACTAATTAGTGAACTACAAAACTACTATAAAAATGTAATGGTACTAGATACCAAAAATACATTAGAAAGTGAATTTGAATTACTAGTAAAATGTATGTATCTAACAAAATACATCGCAGAAAAACAAAACAAAGATTTATCAAGAGTAAAGTATAATCCTATAGTTAAAAAACTATACAAATATAATGGAGAAATATAAGGATAGATTCTACAAAATCTATCCTTATTGTGTTATACTATAAAAAAGAAATTTCATATAAACACACTTATATGAAGTATAAATCCAACATGCAAGAAAAACTTGCAAGTTCAAAAGGGGAGAAGAACATGTATAACGAAGAATTTAGTAAAATATATGATGAATATGGTTGGGATTTCTTTAGTATAACAATGGGTAAGTCAATACTAGAATATTTCAAAATAAATAAAAAGAACATTAATAATCATTTAGATTTAGGTTGTGGAGTAGGTACATTATGTAATTACTTCTATAATAGTGGTATTAATACTAAAGGAATAGACATTTCAAAAAGTATGTTAAAGATTGCAAAGAACAAAAATAAAGATATTGAATTTATAGAGAGCGACATAACTAATTACCAATCAGATGAAAAGTATGACTTAATAACAATGACATGTGATACTATAAATCATATACTTGATCCTGATGCATTAAATAGTTTATTTGAAAATATAAGCAATATGTTAAACGAAGATGGATACTTAATATTTGATATCTTAAATCAAGATAGTCTTAGCTTAAACACAGATATTATAAGTAAAAGAGATAATGGTATAAATGTATACTACTACATAACAAAAGAAGAAAATAATATTATCAATACAAATGTAAACGTAAAAGAAAATAATAAATCAATTATTGAAACAAATATAAAAGAAAAACTTTATAGTTTAGCTTACATAAAAGAATTACTTAAAAGGAACAATTTAGATTTAATTCAAGCAAACAAAAGTATTCTAAATGAAAAACAAAGATTTGAAGATAAATTATATATTATATGTAAAAAGAATATGGAGAATTAAAATGAAATTAATATTAGCATCATCATCAAAACAAAGACAAGATATTTTTAAAATGTTAGGTCTTAAATATGAAGTTATGACAAGCAATGTACCAGAAGAAAGCAATAAGAAAAAGCCTTACAAATATGTAGAGGAATTATCACGAAATAAAGTTCTTTCAGTTAAAAGTCAAATTAAAGAAAAAGCAATCATCATATCATGTGACACTATAATATATGGTAACAATAAAATATATGAAAAACCTAAATCAAAAGAAGAAGCATATCAAAACTTAATAGAACTTTCAAACTCTAAATGTACAGCATATACGGGAATGACAATACTTGATTTATATCAAGATAAAACAATAACCACTTGTACAAAAGTAGACATCTATTTTAATGAAATAACAGATAAAGAAGCAAAATGGTATAGTGAAAACGAAGAAAAAATATTTAAGTGCTGTGGCTTTGTCCCTTTAGGAAAAGCATCTTTATTCATCAAGAAAATAAATGGAGACTATAACACCTTATTAGGAATTTCACCAAGTACGCTTTATAGCAAACTAAAGGAATTAGGCTATGACATAACTAATTTAGAGTTAGAAAATAATAACTAATAATAAATAAAAAAACAGTTACCGAGAAATACTCATTAACTAAAAAATATTATCATTTTGAATACAAAAATTATAAAAAATCATTGCAATTATGTTATAATTAAATCAACAAAAAAAGGGGGACAATTATGAAAGGTGAAGATTTAGAAAACTCAATTAATAAATTCATAGATGAATTAAAAGGACCAATGGCTGAACTAAATAGAATGCAAGAAGAAAACTTAGATAATGTAAAAGAAAGAATCGACTTCATAATAAGGAATAATATAGCAATTGAAAGAGAAATAGAAGACACATTTGATATGTTATTAGATTTAGTATTTTGGTTTGGAGAAGAGATAGAAGAGTTATATTACAAGTTTATTAAATACACTAGAAGTGTAAACGTAGAAATAGCTAATGATTACGAAGAAATTTATAAAGAAATGATAAGTGAAGATGAAGAGGAAGAACAAAAATTACTAAAAGAATAGAAATAATTAAAAACTAAGAGTTAAAAAAATAAGGAAGCATCGAACTGACTACAAATTGTAGTCGGCTGAAGATACATGATATAATACATTCATAGGGATAATACTTGTAAAAAGAGGGGAAAGTAACATATGGCAGACCAGATAATGCTGCAAAGATAAAATATCTTGATTGGTTATATAAAATGGATTATAATAAAGTTCCAATAAATAACCTAGAAGAACTGTTAAATGAATCAATGATATTGGTAGATAAATTATATGACGAAAAAAGCACTGAAATATTGCCACTAAGTGAAAGAAAAATTTTAGAAAGAAAGTGAAAAATATGAATAATGAAAATAGAACAAATATAAACTGGTATAAACCGACTTATGAAAAACTTCCTATGAAGTCTTATAAATAAAAATTTTAGTCTTATTCCTTTTTACATTTTATAACTGAAAAATGATAGTTATTTTAAATAAAATAGAGGTAATAACGACT
>CAKONA010000062.1 GCA_934096785.1 uncultured Bacilli bacterium
GATGGCTACATTCCTGAATATGTAAGAACTAATTTAACCGATGATTTACATGATATTTTCAACTTTAGAACTGATTATGAGATTAATACTTATAAAGATTTTAAAAAAATTTTTGACACTATAAAATAAGGTTCATGGTACGCATTTTTTAAAGCAAATGAAAACTCTCTAAAGTCCCATAAAATGGGGCCTAGGGAGTTTTTGCTTTCTTACAACTGTCAAAGTCAAGATTATATCATACATTTCTCTTCACTGCATGCTATTTAAATAATTTATTTTGTATTTTAAATCTTTCATAAGTTCTTCTCCTTTAATAACTCTAATGTCATTTCATCTCTATTACCATTATAGAACTTGTCTATTACTTTTGAAAATATTTCTTCATGTGAAGTGTACTCAAATAATGTCATACATGAGTTAAGTTTTAAGTAGTCTGGATAGCCCATTATGTATTTGATGTCTCCATTTTGTTTTAGAAGTTCTGTACATATTTCTATCATGTTATGTTTTAGACAGTTGTTACTCATGTATTCTTTTGCTTCTTCTATGTTTTCAATTCCATATAACTTTGATGTTGTACTTCTACCTAACTCTTTTAGTTGTGGAAATATAAACCACATCCAGTGTGTCTTTTTATAACCATTTTTTATTTCACTTAGAGCTATTTCATAATACTCTTTATGTTTGTCTATGAATCTATCTATATTATACATATTTACCTCTCGTTACAAATTTCCTTTATTTCTCTAATGAATACACTTTGCTTAGTTTCATCTTTATTAACAAGAAGATATACTTTATTTTTAGTTCTAGTTAGTGCGACATAGAATAGTCTTCTTTCTTCAGCATAAGGTATTCTTTCTATTACAGTTGGATACTTAAATAAATGATTAATCCAGTAAGTATCTTTATCACCTGATGGGAAGCTTCTATTAAGACCTAGAAGTATTACTTCATCAAATGTAAGTCCTTTTGATTTATGAATAGTCATACCTTCTAATTCTATATCTTCATAACCAACAAAAGATATTTTAGTACCTAGTTCATCTGTTAAATAGTCAGTATCAAAACATTTATTAATGATTGCATTTGTTCTTCCTAAAACTAGAATGTTATGATTAGGATTATTCTTATGAATACTTAGTATTATTTCTTTTAATTTATCATATTCATGGTCAGTATCAAAATATATGAATTCTAATGGTTTATCTATATGTTTATTTGAAAGTAAATACTTCTTTATTTGATCTGGATTTCTCATTATGAAGTTACCTGATACATTTAGAAGTTCTTGACTATTTCTATATGTTCTATTGATTCTAAATATAACTGCATCTTTAAAATAATTTTTAAAATTATAAGTGTATTCTATTCTAGAACCACTAAATGAATATATACTTTGCCAATCATCTCCGACTGCATATATTTTAGCATGGTTTCTATCTACTGTTTTCTTAGTTAATTCATATTTATACTGAGAGATATCTTGGTACTCGTCTATTATTATATATTCAAAGTTTAATTCATTATTTATACCTATGTTTTCTATATATTTATTCGCATAATAAAGTAAGTCAGAGTAATCAAACTTATATACTTCTGAACCATATAATTTAGTTTGATAATATACATAGAACTCATTAAAGAATTTAAATTGTTTCTTTGCTTCTTCTTTTTCATCTGTTAGTGTCTCTATATAAGATTTTATAATATTCAGATAGTTTTCTCTATTTATTGATTCTTTTATAGTGTTAACAATTTCATAGAAGAAGTTTTTAAATGGATATAACAAAGATAGTTTATTATTATCAAGTATTCTTTCATATATTTCTTCATCTGTTTTAGGTTTGTATTTGATACCTAAAGATTTTAGTTTTATATCTAGTTCTTGCTCAATGTTTTCTAGTGGTGTTTTATCTAATTCTATGAATTTGTTATTATGCTCTTTATGAAATTTTATTTTTTGCTCTTTGTTTTTAATGTATTTTTCATCATCTAATCCAAAGTATTCAATATATACTTCTTCTCCAGCTATATCTATTGTGAAGTCTGGTTTATATATTTTATTATCATCCATTAATTCTGTATATATTTTTTCATATGTGTAAAGTATTCCATTTTTATATAAGAAGTTTGCGATAACTGCTTCAGATGCTGACTTTACATATTCACCTTGTATTGTTATTACATCTTCCTTATTAATTCTTTTTTCTACCCATGCATCTATGAATCCTTTAAGACCTATGTTTGAGTTCTTCGCTTCTTCTATTTTATATTTTTTATATGACGCTGTTAGTTCTTCAAATGTATTATATTTTTCATAGTTAAATAAGAACCATTTACTGAATACCCATGGCATACCTGTTCTTGTTATATCAAATATTTCCATAATGTCTTTAAGTTTGTTTTTGTCTTTGTATATTTCACTAAAGTAACTTAGGAATATTTCTTCTTTATCATTGAAGTCCACTACTGAACATTTTCTATTTTTAAATATGTTTCTTATGTATTCGTATCCTAGTGAATGGAATGTTGTAATGTGTGCTGGTATGTTAAAATCTCCAACTATTCTTTTTTCTAGTTCTTCTGTTGCTTTCTTAGTGTAACTCATAACTAGTATTTTAGTTGGGTCTACTTTCTTAATATCAACAAGGTATTTTACTTTAGCAGTCATTGTAGTTGTTTTGCCTGTTCCTGCTCCTGCGATTATTAATGCACTATCTTCATCACTAAGAATAGATGCTATTTGTTCAGTGTCAAGAACTATGTTATCATCTATTCCTTTAAACATATTTTCAAAATAATCTTTGTATTTGATATATAATGCATTTAGTATTTTTGAATTATATTCTTCTATGTTAAAACTTGGATATTCATCTTTTACTGATTGATATAATTTATTTGATATGTATTCATTGTTTTTAATTTTATTTAAAAATTCTTCTTTCATAACAGCACCCTACTATAAGAAGATTATATCAAATAATTGATGTGTTTTAAATATTTTGTTGGTCTATTGTTTCAATTTCTGTTAGAGGTATTATTCATATAATATTTCTATGATTAAAATCCATAACTACATTTACAATTTTTACTCTTTCTTTTTTTATATTCTATTATCTCTTAATTATTCCACCATGACATTTTAATTCATAAACTTTAACTTTTCCTTTGAAAATGGTTTCTGTTCCTTCAAAATAATTTAAAGTACCATTTACATTAAAATAATATTTGTATTCCTCATTTTCATAATATTTTGGCCCTCTTACTGGAATTATATTCTTATCTTCACCAACTAACATTAAAGCTGGTCTTAATGCTTTATCTATTGCCTCTTCTGTTAATGTTTCATCTAATGTAACACCATAATAATTCATACCCCATATTGGAGTGTCATCTAGATTATATACTATCTCTTCACCCATAAAATCAGTTCCACCGAAGTATGTATCATGATACGTAAAATTATTGTTTTGATAATGATAATCATAAGAACCTTTTCTTGAAGATGTTACTCTTTTAACATTTTCATTCGCATACGTTTGTTTTTTTGCCTCTATTAAAAAACTATATAATTCTTTATCCATATTAATATCATTTCTTTACCATTTTTTGATTATTTATACTAGATTTTCACCTGTTAATACCATTTTATGGTAATTAGTGGTGAGAATCAAGTGTTTTTACAAAAGAAAAAGGAAGCTAGTTCCTTCTTCATATATCGTTATTCTATTTTAATTCTTCAAGTCTTTCATCTATCGCATCAAAGAATTTATATACCTGTGTACAACTTTCTGATAATGATGGTTTATCATTTTGATGTTCATCACTTATATTTTTAGCATATTTTCTTGCATTATCTAAAGAACCGTATTTGCATAAAAGATTATATATTTCTTCATCGTTTTTCTTGTATTTATAATTTAATCCTTTAGATTTAAAATATTCATTTAGTTTCTTTGAATACTCAGTTCTGTCCATTTTTGAATATATACAATGAAAATGTAATAGAAACCAAAATTCTATTGCTTGGTTAGACCATAATGGTATATATCCATTATCTATACACATTTTTACTGCTTCATCAAAATCTTTTGAATCAAAATCGTCTTTATCAAATACAACGAATATTTTTCCATATGGTACGATTGATGTTGAATACTTATCAATTTTTACTTGTAATTCAGTTGCCTTAACCAATGATTTTGTATTCATACCTTTACCTATAACATTCACTTTTAATTTATACTCATCATCTATAATTTTGTTTATTTCTTCTACTGCTTTCTCAAAATAATTAGGTTCTGTCTTTTCTCCTTCGCAAACTACAAGCCAGTTGCTTGATTTTTGTTTTATTGTATTTACTTTTCTCTTCTTTCTTTCATTTATTCTTCTAGAATGTAAATTATCACTACCCATTGCAACACCTACTTTTCATATGGAATTGCACCGAATTGACCTGATAGATATTTCTTCTCGTAATCAGCATCAACACGTAAATTTCTAAATTCAGATAAAGAATACAATTTTGACTTTCCTAATTTGTCTTTGTCAACTAGATATAGTTGGTCTCTTCTTAAGTTGTTACTATTAAATAAGAATGTTGAATGAGCTGTATAAATTAATTGAGCATTATTTTTATTAATTGATTTGTCCATGTACATATGAACGATTCTTTTAAATAATAGTGGGTGCAATTTTACATCGATTTCATCAACGCATAATAATCCGCCAATTTCAAGATTTTTTAAAATGTAAGGCATAATATTAAAAATACGAATTGTACCATTTGATTCTCTATTTAATGGAATTAGAGTTTCAGCATTACCATCATCAATATTCTTATGAATACCACAAATATTATATCTTTTACCTTCATCAGTATCGAATGCTTCAATTTTAATTCCTGTTAAGCATGGATCAAACTCATGAACAATATTTTGAAATTTATTATATACTGAATCATCTTTACTTAAAATATCAACACTCGCTTTTTGAAATGTACTTTCAATCTTACAATTAAATTTACTAATATAATTATATAAATCTCTAAAGATTCCTGATTCTTCTTTGATTGCTAAATTACTAAGTACTAAAAGTTTATTGATATTTAAACTAATATCATTTTCAAAAAAATTCCATGCCTTTTCATATTTAATATATTTTTTATCAAAGTTTACATATTCTTTGTTTCTTTCGAAAATTACTTTTTGAGAAGCTTTAGAGTCAGCTTGAAACTTTTTCATATATAACCATTCTTCTTCAATTTGTTTTTTATTTAATGAAAATCCATATCTATATTCATAATCATTTAAGCAAATAGAAACTTCATATTCACTATTTTCTTCTGCTCTCTTTTTGCTAAAGACAAATTGGTTAGTTGGTAAATCACTATTAACATCAAATCTATTTGAAAATTTAATAAAATCGAACATATAATCTAATGCTTCAAGAGTACTTGTCTTTCCAGAAGCATTTGCTCCGTGAATTGCAATAACTGGTAAAACATTAATTCCATTAATATCGATTGTTGACTCAATATGTCTTTTTTCTTGAGTTGCACATAAATCTAGAATTGTTTCATCATAAAAGCATTTATAATTCTTAAATTTAAATTGTAATAACATAATAATGCCTCCTTTTCCTGATATCATATTATCACTTTTTAGTAAAAATGTAAAGTTTTGAGAGATATTTTCTCCTAAAACTACTCAAAATGTACAATTTTACTATATTTTGTACTATTATTATATTATTTATTATTTAAAGTTATTATCAATATATAAGCAAAATGTTTTAGTGCCCGGTTATAACTGGACGATGCGTCCGGACATAACCGGACGGTATACTGAATTTTTGTATTAGTATGGTAATATGTTAAAATTTTTGTGTTTTTTTAACATATTCAAGAAATATGTTAAATTTTTTGCATTTTTTTAACATATTCAGAAAATATGTTAAATTTTGTTGCATTAAAAAACGAGAGCTCATCGCTCTCTCAGGGGGTTTTGGTTGAGTACTCACAGTATGATTCGTGTAAGTACCCTGACATATTTCTATGTCAATATCATTATATAATGATATTGCCTTTTTTGTCAATTGATAATTTTCAATTTCTTAATTTTTATGTGAAATTGTAAATGAAAATTTAATTTTCTTTTTGATGAATGTAGTTATAAAGTTCTGTCCATGAAGATACTCTATCTGATGAAGTTTCTATTTCTTTATTTAAACTTGATGTAAATACTGCACCCTTAATATTGTTTTGATTAAGTGTCTCTATAGTTGAGATTTTATCATCAAACATAAAGTCTATATTTTCATCTTTGCATGCTTTTAGTTTATCTTCTTGAGCAGTTATAATCTTATCAAATTCTATTTCATTTCTTCTTAAATAGTCTTCTACGT
>CAKONA010000063.1 GCA_934096785.1 uncultured Bacilli bacterium
AAATATGAATGTACAAAGTGTCATTTAGAAATAGATAGAGATTTGAATGCAAGTATTAATATAATGTTTGAAGGTGTAAAAATGTATATAAAAAATTGTTGTAATAATTGTTAAAAAACAAATAATATAAATTAAAAATATAAAACAAATACGGTAGCGACTACCGGAATATAAGTCTGATAGAGAAGATTCAGTAGAGTGTCTATGAAGCAGAAATTTGAAATCGTGAGATTTCGACGATAAATTTTTAATTTATCATTTGTTCTTTGGAGGTGTGGAATGAAAAATGTCACTATTTGTGATTTAGTGGAATCTATATCTAAATATGATAAGAGTATGATTCCTGATGTTATGAAAGCATATTATTATGCTAAGGATTTACATAATGGTCAAGTACGTGATAGTGGAGAAGAATATATAGTTCATCCTTTAACTGTTGCTTATATCTTATCAGAGATGCATGCTGATAAAGATACTTTGTGTGCTGCACTTTTACATGATACCTTGGAAGACACAAAAGAAAAGAAAGAAGATATTGCTCATGACTTTAATGAAACAGTTGCTTCTTTAGTAGATGGTGTTACTAAATTATCTAAATATGACTTTAATAGTAAGACTGATAGGAATTATGCGAATACTAGAAAGATTATAACTAGTATTACTAGTGATGTTAGGGTTATTCTTATTAAGCTTGCTGATAGACTTCATAATATGAGAACTCTTGAATATAAAAGTGAATTTAAGCAAAAAGAGAATGCTATGGAGACTATGGAGATATTTGTACCTTTAGCATATAATCTTGGTGTATATAAGATTAAAACTGAGTTAGAGGATTTATCACTTAAATATTTATTACCTGATGAATATAAAAGGGTTAAAGATGAAGTAGATGAAATGATTTTTAAGAGTAGTGATATTCTTAATGAAATGGCTATAAAGATAGGTGAATTACTAAGTAATAATAATGTCCCTAATGATATTAAGATAAGAATTAGAAACATATATGGAATCTATAGAAAGAAAAGTGGTGGCTCTAAGTTATCTGATATACATGATTTACTTGCATTAAAGGTTATTGTTGATGAATTAAGTGATTGTTATCTTTCCCTAGGACTTGTTCATAGCTTATATAAGCCTGTTAATAGTAAATTTAAAGATTATATTTGTAATCCTAAAACTAATATGTATCAAAGTTTACATACTACTGTGTTTGGACCTGATGATATGTTAGTGCAAGCTCAAATTAGAACTGGTAAGATGAATAGGATTGATACTTATGGAATAGGTGCTTATTATGACATGGGTGGAAGTGATGTGATGCAGGATATTGTTAGAGAAAAGTGTCAATTCTTTGAGTCACTTGCTGAAATGGATAAAGTATATAAAGACAATAGAGATTTTGTTGAACATGTGAAGAAAGAGTTATTTAGTGGAAATGTGTATGTATATACTTCTCTTGGAAATGTTGTTCAGTTACCTGTTGGTTCTACACCAATTGACTTTGCTTATAAGATAGATCCTGTGAATGCTAGTCGTATGGTGAAAGCAATTGTGAATGATAAGAAAGTAGGAGATGATTACATTCTTCAAAATAAAGATAGAGTTAGAATTCTTACTAGTACTTATGGTATTCCTAAAAAGGAATGGGAAAGTAAGGTTAAAACAACTAGAGCTCTTTCAATGATAAGAAAGGATTTGTGTGAATAAATTCTTTTTTAATGTGTATAATTTGGTATGAAGAAATATTATAAATATATGTTTGTTTGTTTATTTGTATTATTTAGTTTTTATTATACTGATAAGGTTATAGAAATGAGTGAATATAATGATGTAATAATGGATAGTATTACTTCTTATGCTAGTAGAAATGATTATAAATGTAGAGAAGGTGAATATAAGGAAGATGGTATTGTTTTAGGACTTAGTGGACTTAGTGTTGATAAGGGGAAGAGTTACTCTAATATGAAGGGAATAGGGTTTAAAAAAGAGTTAATTGAGTATAAGAAGGATGAATGTATATTATCTAAGGAAAATAATTATGATAAGTATATTTCTAAAGGGAATAATTATTTAAATAATGTTAGTATTGTTATAGATGTAGAAGACGCGAAATATTATTCTAAAATGGTTAAGATTGGTGAAAATAAGAATGTAGAAGTAAATTTGTTAATGAATAATGAAATGTTAAATAAGAATATTGATAATGTTAATAATTATAGTAATATACTTTTTAAAGGTAAGAAGGATGAAGTTAAAGATTTTATAGGAAGTCTTCATAATGAGTTTTATTGTACTAATAAAGTAGAAGATGTGTTAGATGTATGTAAGAAACACAAATTAAGTAGTATTAATGTTATTAATTATGTAAGTAAGGATTTACTTTTAAATACTAAAAAAATCCTTGATAAAGGGATTATAATCTTTATCAAGGAAAATGAATTTAATTTAAGTGAATTAAGTGCGACGATTAACTTTATTAAAAGTAGGGGATATAATATAGTAAGTATTAATGACTTATTACTTTAGAATATATTGTTTATTATCATGTATTGTTTCTGGACTTATTGTAAGTGATGTATATTTATTTGAAGATAGACAATGATAGTTAGCTACTTCTAGTGCTGTTTCAACTATTCTTTTTATACCTCTTGCACCTATACCTAATTTTTTAGCTTCTACTGCGATTTCTTCTAGTGTTTTTTCATCATATATTAGTTTAATTCCAAGTGATAAGAAGAATTTTTCATAGAGTAGTAGTTGACTTTTATCTGATTCTTTTGCGATTCTTATAAGTTCATTTACATCTAATGCGTTCATTACGATTAGGTTATCATTTCTACCTACGAATTCTGGCATAAGGCCATATTTTATAAGTGTATTGTTATTGTATATTTGTGAAGTTGGTTGTTCATCGTCTGTTGACATGAAACCTATATTTCTTTTATTGTTTGAATATTGTTCGATTCCTGAGAATGCTCCTAGGAATGCGAATGTTAGTCTTGAAGTGTCGAATACTATTGAACTTTTATCTTCAAGTTGTAGTACGTATTTTTGACCTTCCATCATTTTTAGTAGTGAGTTAATTACAGCAGTTGTATATGTTTCATGATCTCCTTTTGATACTTTCTTATCTATTTCATCTACTACAACGATACCTCTTTGAGCTCTTTCTAGGTCACGATTTGCATTTTCATATAAGTGAATTAGCATTTCTGTTACATCTTTTCCTTTGTAACTTGCTGCAGTGTATTCAGTTGAGTCTTCTATAGTTATTGGTAAATTTGTTTTCTTACTGATTGCTCTAAATATTTCGGTTTTACCAACACCAGTAGGTCCGCATATTAACATATTTGATTTTAAACTTGGGTCAAGTAATCTTTGGTTTTTAGCGACAGATGTAGCTATTTTCTTTATTTGTTCATCTTGACATATTACTGTTTTGCTAACGTCTTCAAATAGTTTATCTGCGTATATGATGTTAACTTTTGGCTTTTCTATTTCTACATTAGGAGTAGATACTTTTTTATCAGGTAGTCCTGGTGAAGAAAAGAATTCATCTGCATCTACAAAACTATATCCTTTAGCACACATACCTTGCATGAATGCTTTTAACATGTTTTCATATATTTCATTATCTACTGATGATATTTCACTAAGACGTGGGTCTTTGATTACATTTTCTAAATCTTTTATACAATTTGGATTAATAATTTTGTCTTTCTTTATACCATTTTCAGATACATAAATTTTTGTTTCACCAGTTTTTTTGCTATATGATTGGTATAAAATATGATTTTCGTATCCTTTTAGTGCTTTAGTATATTCATTTGCTGTTTTTAAATCTTCATCAGTCATTTCATCCATATCATTGTTTTCTAAATAAATCGGAAAAGAATATACATATTCAACATTTAATGCATCTTCATCGTCAACAAAAGGATAACAGTTATTTTGTTCATCTGTGAATGTTATATAACCGTCATATACATCTTCTATACCATTTAACATTTCAACTGGCTCTAATACATATATATCTGTATTATTATTACTTTGTATTTTATTTCTTCTATAAATAATACTTATTGATTTTCTATTTTTCATATCAAAACTCCCTACATAATTGTTTTTTATTATAAAATAAGTAATAGTTCTAGTCAAGTAATATTCTTGATAAATTTCAAGAAAACATATATAATTAAAGTAGAAATAGGTGGGTAATATGAAAGATAAGGTTAAAAAGAAAATAATAAAGATAATTTCTAATATTAAAGATGAAATTACTGCTATTAAGAAAAATATTAAATTGATTCGAAAGAAATCTAAAAAGAATAGTGTTTTCTTACTTTTTGATATGATTATTTCTTATTTTAAGTATGGTGTTAATTATGAAGAATATAGGTTATTTGGATTTTATAATATGAAGCGTGAACTTAAGAGTACTTATATGTCTAAGAAAATTCATAATAAATTAGGAAAGTATTTGTATGATAAGAAACACTTTGATTTACTTAATAATAGAGAGAAGTTTCATAATAGGTTTAAAGAATATTTGAATCATGAATTTTATAATATTAAAGAAGTTAGTTTTAAAAGGTTTGAAGAGTTTGTTTTAAAGAAGAGGGAGGTTATTGTTAGAAGTAATAATCTTGGAGATGAAAAGAATACTACTATTCTTAACGTTAAAGATTTTAAGAGTCCTGCGTTCTTGCTTGATAAGGCTCGTAAGAGTGGGCTTATTATAGCTGAAGCTAAAATTAAACAAAATAAGGTGTTTAATGGAATTAATCCTAATTCAATGAATACTGTTAATATTGTTAGTCTTGTTAGTGATGAACGCGTTAATATAATTAGTTCTTATGTTAAGTTTGGTGTTAATGATAAATATAAGTATGATGTTGATTCTGTTAAGCATATGACTGGTTTGATTGATGAAAAGAGTGGACAGGTTAAGGGTAAATTTTTACTTGATGATGAGTTTGTGAGTGAGCATCCAATTAGTAAGGTTAAACTTAGCGGTTTAGAAATTCCTTTTTATAGAGAGATGAGGGAGACTGTTAAGGTACTTGCAAGTGAACTTGATGAATCTAAGGAAATAGAGTGGGTTTTTGTGATAAGTGATAAACGTATTTATTTAACTGATGCTTTGGTTTGGAATGATTATGTTACGGTACAAGCTCTTAGTAAAAATAAGGAAGGGTTACTTCCTTACTATATTAAAAATATAAAGAGAAAGATTTAGATTAAGTTCTTAAATCTTTCTCTATTTTTTATGGTTGATTCTTTTAAAAGAGAAGATGCTCTTAGTATAGAAGTGCTTCCAAACCTATTATTTATTTCATCTATTACTTTGTGGTATTCATCTGTTTCAATGACGCTCTTTTCAAATAGACTTAGTTGTGTTGACTTCTTATCTGAAAGTCTTCCATATGCGATAGATATTTTTCTGATTGGTAGGTCTTCTATGTGTTTATTGTAAATGTATTTTAGTACTTCATATATTTTTTCTGGTATGTCTTCACTTTCAGTAAGTGATATTGTTTCTTTAAAAGATTTGCATAAGTCTCTTGAATAGTTAATTTTAAGAAATATTAGTTTTGTAGTTTTATGCATGCTTCTTAGTCTTTTACTTAACATATCATTCATTTCTTTTATGATTAGTATTGCTTCTTCGGGAGTGTAGTTTCTATATAGGATTTGACTCATACTTATTGATTTATCTTTTGATGATGAGTTTAGTTCTTTGATGGTTGTAAAGTCAATTCCATTGGCTTTACACCATATATCGTTACCAGCAATATTACCAAATCTTTTAATATAGAATTCTCTTTTATAATTATTAATGTCTTTTACTTTTTTAATGCCTAGATTGTTTAAATTCTTTTCTGTTCTTGAACCAATTCCCCAGACAGAGCTTAGAGGTTCTATGTTTTGTAGTTTTGTTTCAATGTCATCAAATGTCCATTTAGCTATAAATTCTTTATTATGTTTTGCTTCTGTGTCCATTGCTACTTTAGATAAAAATATATTAGGTCCAATACCACATGTACTTATAAGTCCTGTTTCTTCTTTGATTTTATTCATTATCATTTTAGCTAGTTCTATATCAGTCATTTTATAATATTTTAGATAATCTGTTACATCCATAAACACTTCATCGATAGAGTAGATGTGTATGTCTTCTTCACTAATAAAACTCTTATATAT
>CAKONA010000064.1 GCA_934096785.1 uncultured Bacilli bacterium
TCACAATTAAGTTCACATTTCCCATCTCCATTAGTGTCACAATTTATATTACAAATGCCATCATTATCTGTGTCACAACTATGATTACATTTACCATCTCCGTCAGTATCACAGTTTAAGTCACAATAACCATCTTTATTGTTATCACAATTTAAATCACATTTTCCGTCTCCGTTTGTGTCACAATTAAGTTCACATTTCCCATCTCCATTAGTGTCACAATTTATATTACAAATGCCATCATTATCTGTGTCACAGTTATGGTTACATTTACCGTCTCCATCAGTGTCACAGTTTAAGTCACAATAGCCATCTTTATTATTATCACAATTTAAATCACATTTACCATCATTATTAGTATCACAATTAGTGTTACATACTCCATCTCCATCAGTATCGCAATTTAAATCACATTTACCGTCTCCATCTAAATCAAGATTCTTATCAGGCCATCCATCTCCGTCAGTATCACAGTTCAAATCACATTTTCCATCTCCATCAGTATCTTGATTTATCAAGTTCTTATCAGGCTTTCCATCACCATTACTATCTATATTAAATGTAGGCTTCTTACTTCCTTTATAATCTATATTTGTATTTGGTTTCTTCTTATCAGTACTACAGTTTACTTGACACTTACCAGTACCATTATCAATATTAATCTCTGCTATTCCATCTCCATTAATATCAATATTTAAATCCCCTCTACCTTTATGTCTAATATAAAGACCCATACCACCTAATATAATAAGTAGAAAAAACAAAAGTAAAAGTAACAAAAGTAACAATTTCTTTTTCTTCTTTTTTTCTTCCTCTTCTTCATTCTCATCTATTGGTGTATTATTAAATTCATCATTCAATGTAACATTATCTTCCATACTCTTATCTCCTATTATTAAGTTAATTTTATCATAAAGAATTAAATACTTCAATATTTAGATATCGTAAATACAGGTTTAATATCTAATTTATTTACAAAATTCTCTTTTACATACACATTACCACTATATAATACTGAAGAACCAAACTCTTCTATTCCGTTATTTATTATCCAATAGTTTCCTTTTAATATTGATTTATTCTTTACACTATCATATAGTTTAACATATTCATTATATGATATTATTCTTATTTTACTTTTACTATAGTTATTACATGTATAATTATTTTTAGTTATTTCTTCTTCTGTATATCCTCCACAACCTTCATTATCAGTACAACCTACATTTATAAAGTCATCACATATCGCATCTTCTTTAATCTTACTTGATAGTTCACTACTTAATGTTTTAATATAAACATTATTTAAGTAATAATTTATATATGAGTTACTCCATTTATATTTATTTGTATCATTCTCAGTATAATAACAGTATTCACTTACTTCACTAGTACATTGACTTAATTTTTCATCAATAGGATTTTGTTTCATTAAAGTTATCTCTTCTTCTTTATCATTAAGTACAATATATTTTATATTATCTATTTCTACTACTGACGCCTCACAATAATATTTATCTTTAACATATTCTCCTTTATTACCTAAGAAACATTCTACTTGATATGTATAAACATCACTTACATTACCATCTGAATCTTTAAACCATATATAATGTTTACTAGTATCATATGACTTTATAATTATACTATCTTTATAATCTTTATGAATCCATTTACCTTTAAAATCATTCTTATCTGATATCATATAATCTAAATCATTAGAATTAACATTAAATGATATAATATTATTATTTTTAACAACATTTACATCTATATTAACAAGTTCTCCACATTTATTTTTACTAACATCTATTTTATTTAAAGCAGTTTTACTAATACAATATTCACCACTACTTATATTAAAACTAACATTCTTATATTTATCTATTTTTATTTTACCACTTCCATCAAAATAATAAGTAGTATCAAGTACATTAGTTCCATCATGTATCATACCACTTTTAAATGAATATTCTCCTTCATCTAAAGTATATAAGTAATTAAGAAGTACTCTACTTCTATTTAATAAATGCAATTTTTCATATCTAAATATAAAGAATACAAGTATACTTATCATAACTACTACAAATAAAATTATTAATATTATATATTTCCTAAACTTCTTCATACTTATATTATAAATTAAACCAAAAGAAAAGGAAACACTTTTATTTCCTAATCACACCAAGTACATTCAGTTATTTCTAATTTCTTTAATGTATTTTTATTACCTTCTATTTCCATTTTTAAGTTTACTATATCATCATAGTTATAAAATTCTTTATTTTTAACATCTGTTAATACTTTATTTATAAATTTATTTGTTGAATTTAAGTAATGAACTTTTATTATAGTTCCACTTAATCCTTCATTCTTTGTATAGTATGGATTACTATAATCTGGTCCATATACTTTTATATTTATAGTATTATCTTCCATTGTATCATTTATTTTTTTATCCACTTTATTACAGTTATCACAACTTATCTTTCTAACATCACTTACATCTAATTGATAATCTTTTCTAAGTGTATACTCAACTTCAGCATCTTTAAATTTAAGTGTAGTTACTTCTATCATAAATATACCTAATCCTGAACCAAAAAGTACTATTGAAGATATAAATGTAATAAGTAATCTAGTTGTATTAAATTTTAAAGAGAATATAAATCTGTATAATAAATCACATATCCATATAAAACCAACTACTAATCCTAAAGATGCAACTATAATACCTAGAAATAAATAATATTTAATTGAAAACTCAACTGAAAATGCAAATACTACTGAAGAAGTAACAAGTCCACAAGCCATAATAACTAATATAAAGAATGCTATTAATTTAAAGAAATATAGTATTATTTTACTTATATAGTTTATAAATGAATTATCATTTTTACAAAGACTTTCCTTCTCTACCTTTTTACTTTCTTTTACTTTAGTTTTACTTTTCTTTGGCTCATTTGTAAGTTTAAATCCATTAAGTATTCTCTCATTCATTAGTTTAATAAATACTATATAAGCAACAACTATATATATTAAGTTTATTACAACTTCTACAACTGTACTTATAACATTATAGAATTTATATGGTATAGGAGAAATAATATTCTCAAAACAATCTTGTACAAAGTAAAATGGTATCTTAACTACCGCACATATCATTAAAGCTATTAATATGTATATAAGAAACTGTATTATATCTTTAAATGTTCCATTTGAAAATATCTTAATACTTTTATTAAAAACTTCTTTACTAGTAAATGCTATATCATCTATAAATGTACTTTGACCTTTATTATAGTCTTTATTTATTTTATATGCATCTAAGATTCCCTCTACAAGTTCATTGATATCTCCAAACTCATTTATCGCATCTCTCTCGCTAGTACCAGATTTTATCTTCTCATCAATATGTTCACTATATTCATTTATTATATCTTCTACTTCATCATTATTTAATATTTTTAGTTTGTCCTTTAACTTATCAATAAATTCACTTTTATTCATTATTTTCACTTCCTTTTATGAAAGAATTAACGCTACTTTCAAACTTCTTCCATTCTTCTAATAATTGTTCTTTTCTTTTAATTCCTAAAACCGTTATCTTATAATACTTCCTACTAGGACCACCACTTGATTCCTTCAAATATGTTTCAAAATAATTCTCATTAGTAAGCCTCTTAAGTATCGGATATATAGTTCCCTCATTAACATTAACAACCTTACTAATCTCTTCAACAAGTTCATAACCGTATCTATCCTGCTTTGAAGTAAATAAAAGTACCAACAATTCTAAGACACCCTTCTTAAATTGAGTATCCACTTCATCACCTCAACATTATATTAACACCACTACTTTGTATTGTCAAGTAGTTTATATTACATAATACTATATTTTACCAATAATATGATTAATAAATGTAAAGGATAAAATACATAAAAGAAATATTTATTTATTTTACACTTTGTTTTAGTATTTATAAGTATAAAAGGAAGAGCCAAAAGAGAATAACCTACTATACTATATGGTATATTTTCTATAGACACACTTTTATCAAGAAAGTAATTCAAATAAAACAAAGTGTATGGTACACCTAAAACCATCTTATTATTCCTACCATAATAAAATATTAAAGCAAGTCCCGGATATATAGCAAAATAATCAAGTCTCATTATAATACCAACGACCACATTCAATACTGCAAACAAATACTTCTTATTATCTAGAAAGTAATACATAAGTACTAAAGCAACTAACGTAAACATTATATTTAAGTTATAAGTATTAAATACCATCATATATAAAGGTTGTGAAATAACACCAACTACAAGCATTCTAATAATATATTTATTAATATCCTTTGTCTTAAAGTATCCAATCATAACACTATACGCAAACAAAGGAAAAGAAATCCTACCAATTCCTCTCATTATCAAATTATTATTAAAAAGTACACTACCCACGTGATCAATCACCATACATATAACAGCAATCAATTTCAAAAAAATAGTATCCACATTAGTTACAATATTATCATTCTTCATAACAAAATCATAACAAAAAATAGATTGTATGTAAACAACCTATTTAACTTCTATTCTATTAAATAATATCTCAGCTTCATTTAAAGTAATATTAGTTTCTAAACTACCATACTCTAAAGAATCAAAATCTATATTCTTAGTATTTAACATCTTAAATATTCTATCACTAGTTTCTGGTATAAATGGTCTTAATAATATCGCAGATATTCTAATACATTCAAGTAAATTATAAAGTACTGTTCTAAGTCTATCAGCATTACTTTCATCTTTAGCTAGTACCCATGGAGTAGTATCATCTATATATTTATTACTCTTTTTTAATAATTCAAATATTGCTTCAAGTGCTTCATTAACCTTTAAAGAATTCATTTTTTCATCAACAGTGCTAGGTAACTTTTTAGCATACTCCACTAATTCATCATCAACACTTTCATTTACACTAGGATTCTCTACTTTAGATTCAAAGTATTTCTTACTCATCGCAATAGTTCTATTTACTAAGTTACCAAGAGTATTTACTAAATCAGCATTAGTTCTAGTAATAAGTGCTTCTTCACTAAAATTACCATCGTTTCCGAAAGGAACTTCACGAAGAGCAAAATATCTAACCGCATCAACTCCATATGTATCAATGTATTCTCTAGGATCCTTATAGTTTCCAAGAGACTTAGATATTTTACCACCATCTATAATTAACCAACCATGACCAAAAACTTGCTTTGGTAACTCTATACCTAAACTCATACACATACAAGGCCATATAATTGTATGGAATCTTACAATCTCTTTACCTACTAAATGTAAATTAGCAGGCCAATACTTCTTAAACATCTCACTATTTCTATCAGGATAACCAAGTGAAGTAATATAGTTTGAAAGAGCATCTACCCATACATACACAACATGTTTTTCATCAAATGTAACAGGTATTCCCCAATTAAATGAAGTTCTTGATACACATAAATCAGCAAGCCCAGGTTTAATAAAGTTATTAAGCATCTCATTCTTTCTAGTAAGTGGAAGTATAAAATTAGGATTCTCTTCATAATACTTAACTAAATCATTCTGATATTTAGATAATTTAAAGAAATATGCTTCCTCACTAACTTCATGAACTTCTCTATGACAATCAGGACACATTCCATTCTCATCAAGTTGACTCTCAGTCCAAAAAGACTCACATGGTGTACAATAAAGTCCTTTATATTCTCCTTTATATATATCACCTTTATCATACATTTCTTTAAATATTGCTTGCACAGCCTTAACATGTTCTTCGTCAGTAGTTCTAATAAAGTGATCATATGAAATACCAAGTTTATTCCATAAATCCTTAGCATTCTCTACTATTGGATCCACATACTCCTTAGGACTTACTCCTTTTTCCATAGCTTTCTTTTCAATCTTTTGTCCATGCTCATCAGTACCTGTTTGAAAATATACATCATATCCTTTAAGTCTCTTATAACGAGCAATCGCATCAGCTACAATCGTTGTATAACAGTGTCCAATATGAAAATTAGCACTTGGATAATATATTGGTGTTGTTATATAAAATTTTTCCTTTTCCATTTTTCCCTCCTAAATAAAAAAGCCATAAACTAAGGACGACTAATTCCGCGGTACCACCTTA
>CAKONA010000065.1 GCA_934096785.1 uncultured Bacilli bacterium
TAATAAGATGAAAATAGATAGTTCTTTTTGAAAATGTTTACAAAAGAAAAGACATCATTTGATGTCTTATTGATTTATTGTTGTACTATCTATAGTAGTTGGTTGTACTTGTTGTACTGGAGTTGCTGGTGCAACTGTTGGTGTTACTTCTGGTGTAGTAACTACTGGAGTTGGTGCAACTGGTGCTGGTTCTACTACTGGAGTACTTGGAATAACTTCTGGTGCAGCTGGTGCAACTTCAGGAGTTGGTGCTTCCATAGTAGGGGCAACTGTTGGTGTAACTTCAGGTGTTACAGTTACTTCAGAGACAGGAGCAGTCATTTGAGGTTCTGGCATAGCTTTGTCTTCAATAACAAGTGTTGGTTCTTCAACTACTTCACTTGGTGTTTCAACTGAAGCTGGTGCTTGCATTTCTGGTGTTCCAAAAATGCTGCCATTTTCTTCTACTCCTAAATTTACTTCTGTACTTGTTGCTTCAACATTATTAAGTGTTGGCTCTTCAAGTACGATTCCTGGATTTTGTTCTACAACTGGTGTTGCAGGTGTCTCTACTGTAGGTGTAGGATTTTCAGTATTTGCTCCAATATTTGGGTCTACTCCTGCATTATTTTCTTTCATTGTAACTGTTCCTTCATTTTTCTTTTTCTTTTTACCATCTACTATAAATCCGATTAATGCGAACAGTAAAATTACTGCTGCTAACATAAACCATTTATAATTATCTGCTAAAAAACTAAGTACTTTATCCATAAGTTCCTCCTTATTCTTATCAATATTATTCTAACATTAATAAAACAATATTTCAACAATTTTTAATAAATTATATTCTTAGATAGTTATTTTATTCTATTTTTAGGGTTTGTCCGGTTGGTTGAATGTGTATCCATGTGTTACCATCGTTTATTACTAGTTCTTCTCCATTCATTAATGTATATTTTGTTTTTTCACTTCTACTTGTCTTTGTCCATTTAATTTTGATGGCTTCTCCATTTGATATATAGTAGCCTTCTCCAGTACCAACATTATCTAAGTCTTGTCTTCCTTTTTTATCTCCTAATGACTTGTTTGTTACTTGATATGTTATTATATTTTTAACTGTGTATTGTTTATTTGTAACTAAATCTATGTG
Source organism: uncultured Bacilli bacterium (assembly GCA_934096785.1). The sequence goes on from CAKONA010000065.1 coordinate 1,130, forward strand.
TGGTTTATTAGACATATACATTTTGTAATTCATGTTTTCTTTATCGTATTCATATGATGTTGTTTGGTAGTCTGAGTATTTTATTGTTACTTTGTTAGCAGTCTTTAATGTTTCATCACTTGAATGGTTTACTTTGATTGGACTATATTTTAGAAGTTGTGTATTTGTTGTTGTTCTATATTTGTTTCTTGAAATAGATGAATTTATTCTTTCTATTGATGTGAATGCTGTGTGTTCCCATGCTCTTTTTAGTGTTTTGTCTCTAAAGAATGCTTTTGCATCATACATTCCATTTATATTATTTATATTCAAAGATGCTAGGTCACTTTTTGCTTGTGGTGATTGTCCATAGTGAACAAATATTGCATCGTTTTCCATTACGTAGTCTAAGAAGTAGTGTCTTGCACTTCTGACTGAACCTATTTTTGCAGTACTTTGGTCTTTGAATAGTGCTATTAATCTTGTGATTCCACCTTCTGCGATTAACTCATAGCCAAGGTATGCATCTTGAAGTCCTGCATGAGGCCAAGCGGCATGATTATTGTTTATTGATACTGCAATAGGTCTTGATTTACTTTCTTCGTTTATGATTTTTACTTTTGGTTTTTCTACGTAAATCATTCCTATTGATGTGGTTGATTTTGTAATCATGCTTGTTATTTTCTCATTTAGACTAAAGTAATAAGTAATAAAGCTAACAAGTGTGGTTATTACTATAAAAATGATAATGCTTCTTAATATTCTTTTCATATATACCTCTTTAATTTATTATATCATGTATATTAAATATTATTAATTATTTAAAGTAAGTTTACACTTAAAAGTCTAACTCTTTTGAGTTAGACTATCCTATGCGCTCAAGCATTTTTGCTTTTGCTTCTACTGGATTTGCTTTTCCTTTTGATTTTTTCATAACTTGACCTACTAGATAATCTATCATATTAGTTCTTCCATTATGATAATCTGTTACTGCTTGTTCGTTTTCACTTAGTACTTCGTTTACAAGTGACTCAATAAATCCTGCATCTTCGATAACTTCCATATCGTATTTCTTTACGATTTCTTTTGGTGTTAGGTGTTCTTCAAGCATTTTTGTGAATACTTTTTTACCTTGGTCTGAAGATATCTTTTTATCATTAATAAGTGATACTAGTTCTGCAATCATTGATGGTCTTATAAATAAGTCATCTATATTGTTCTTTTCGCTTTTGTTTAATTCTCCTAGTATTCTTGTTGTAATCCAGTTGCATGCACTTTTTGCATCACAGTTAAGTGAAACGCATTCTTCGAAGTAATCTGATATTTTTTTATCTTTAGTAAGTACTCCTGCATCATATTCGCTTAGGCTATAATCTTTGATGTATTTTTCTTTTCTTTCATGTGCTAGTACTGGTATTTTACTTCTAATTTCATCAAGTAATTCTTTTGTTATTTTGTATTTTGGAATGTTTGGTTCTGTGAAGTATTTATAGTCTATTGCATCTGCTTTACTTCTCATGTGAATTGTTGTTTCTGTTTCATCATCCCACCTTCTTGTTTCTTGAATTACTTCATCATAACGTCCAGCATCTTTAAGTTCTGATTGTCTTTTTATTTCGTAGTTGATTGTCTTTCTGATAGCATCGAAGCTGTTTACATTTTTAACTTCTACTTTTGTTCCAAATTCAGTTGCATCTTCATCCATTATTGATACGTTTACGTCGGCTCTTATTTGTCCTTTTTTAGTATCGCATTCTGAGATATCAGTGTATTCATATATACTTTTTACATGTTCTAGAAAAGCTAGTGCTTCATCTGCTGAATGAAGACATGGCTCTGTTACTAGTTCTAGAAGTGGTACACCTGCTCTATTGTAATCTATTGTAGAAGTGTTATAGTAGTGATCTAGTGATGCTGCATCTTCTTCTAAATGTATATCATGAATTAATACTTCTTTTTTAGTACCGTTTACGTCTACTTCTATTTTTCCATCTACGCCTACTGGGTTAAAGAATTGTGTTAATTGATAACCTTTTGGTAGGTCTGGATAGTAGTAGTTTTTTCTATCGAATTCCATGTACTGTGGTTGTTTACAGTTAAGTATCATTGACATCATTAATGCTTTTTTAACGCATGTTTTGTTTACTACTGGTAGTGTTCCAGGAAATGCCATATCTACTGGAGCTACGTTTTCATTTGCTGTTTTTGAGAAGCTGTTTCTTGCATTTGAGAATACTTTTGTATTAGATTTCATCTCACAGTGAAATTCTAAACCTATTACTGCTTTATATGCCATTATTGTACCTCCTTTGCGATTTGATTTTTATATTCCATGTTGCTTTCTAATGCGTATGCGATATTTAATACGTTTATATCATCTTTTACTTTTCCTGTTATGTTTACACCTACTGGTAAGTTATTTACAAATCCATTTGGTATAGTTATTGATGGGAAACCACCAAAGTTACCTATTTGAAGATGTTCTTCTAAAACGCTTGTTTCTTTTGATAATGTGTTTTTACTTCCTTCGATGTATTTAGCTGGTCCACTTCCGACTGGTAAGATTAGTCCATCGTATGACTCAAATAATTCATTCATTTTGTCTACGATTAGTCTTCTAACTCTTTTAGCATTGATGAAGTATTTTTCTTGGTTTTCTTTTTGTAGTACGTATGAACCTATTACGAATCTTCTTTTAATAAGTGGAGAGAATCCTTTAGTTCTATGATCTTTCATCATTTCCATTGGATTATTTCCTTCGCCTCTTGGACCAAATATGATTCCAGTTAGGTTTGACATGTTGCTTGTTGCTTCTGCACAAGATATAACTACGTATACACTTGGTATTGCATTAAGTAGTGTTTGATCTATTGATACTTCATCTACTGTCATACCAAGTGACTTACAAAGTTCAACTGTTTTATTAAAGTTTTCTAAGTGACTTTTTAACTCTTCACTTGGATTTTTGTAGTTATTTATGTCTACGATTTCTTTTATATAGAATAGTTTTTTACTTTTTACATCTTTGTTTAGACTTTTATAAAGTTCTATGTTGCTTGAGTCCCATGATGTCATGTCTTTTGGGTCTATGCCTTTCATTGCATCTACGGCGATGGCTGCATCTTCTACACTTCTTGATAGAACGCCTACTGTATCAAGTGAACATGCGAATGGGAATAGTCCATATCTTGAAATCATTCCATATGTTGGTTTGTAACCTACTATTCCGCAGTATGCTGCTGGTTTACGAATTGAGTCTCCAGTGTCACTTCCTAGTGCGAATGGATAACAACCACTTGCTACTGAAGCTGCACTACCTGCTGAAGAACCTGCTGTCATTCTGTCATAATTCCATGGGTTATGAACTACTCCTGTGTGTCCAGTTGTTCCTGTTCCTCCCATACCTAATTCATCCATTACTGTTTTAGCTACGCCTACAGCACCTTTGTTTTTTAGGTTTTCTACAGCAGTAGCATCAAAGAATGGAACGTAGTCTTTTAATGTATTAGAGCTTCCAGTTGATAATATATCTTTAGTTGAGAAATTATCTTTAATTCCATAAGGTATTCCACTTACTAGTTCTTCTGTTACTTCTGTTTCTTTCGCATCATCAATGAATGTTATGAATGCATTTGTTTTATCTTGAATATCGTGACATTTCTTTAATGATTCATCTATTAGTTCTTTTGATGTAGTTTTCTTATTAAGTAAATCTTCGTGTAATTCTTTTATACTTTTAGTTATCATTATCCCACCACCTTTGGTACTTCTACTTCTCTACCTTCATATTGATCACAGTTTTTAAGTAAGTCTTCAATAGGAATTTCTTCTCCAACTTCATCATCACTTCTTAAGTCTTCCATTACCATTTCGAATGGATAACTAAGTGGTTCTGTTTCTTTAATATTAGGTATTTGTTCTAGTATATTCATACTTTTTTCTATTTCATCGAATTCTTCTTGTATATTTGTTCTTTCTTCTTCTGTTAAACCTATAAGTAATTTATCTGCGTAGTCATCTATCATTTCTTTTGTGAAATTGCTCATATTAGTCCTCCTTTACTTTGATACCTAACTCTTCTAGTTGTTTTGCTTCTAGTGTACTTGGGCTTCCCATCATTAGGTCTTGTCCACTTGTACTTGTTGGGAATGCTTGTACTTCTCTTAAGTTTGTTTCATCTTTTATAATCATTAGGATTCTATCTATTCCAAGTGCCATTCCTCCGTGTGGTGGACATCCGTATTTGAATGCTGTAAATAGGCTACTGAAGCGTTTTTCTACTTCTTCACGTGTGTATCCTACTACTTCGAATCCTTTTACTAGTGAATCTAGATTACTATTTCTAATAGCTCCACTTGCCATTTCGTTTCCATTACATACGAAGTCATATTGGTATGCTAGTGTGCTTTCAATGTTGTCTTTAGTGTATTCAATGTCACTATTGTGTGGTAAACTGAATGGATTATGACAGAACTCATATTTTCTAGTTTTATCGTCGTATTCGAACATTGGGAAGTCATTTATAATGCAAAGTTCTATTTTATTTTTATCTATTAAATCTAGTTTTCTTCCTAGTTCTATTCTGATAAGTCCTGCGAATTTTTGTGCAACTTTTAGTGCTTTGTTTGCTATAAAGAATACTACACTATTTTCTTTCATATCTAATGTTTTGATTATGTCTTCTCTTTCTTTATCACTTAGGAATTTATCGATAGGTCCTTTAAATGTTCCTTCTTTTGTTAGTGTAAGGTATCCTATACCAGGCATACCAATACTGCTTGCATAGTCTACTACTTCGTTAAACCATGAGTTTGATTTATCTCCGATACCATCAACTGCGATTGCTTTTATAACAGCTCCCTTGAATGGTCCGAATGTTGTATCTTTTAGAATTTCACGTATATCTTTAAGAATAAGTGGGTTTCTTAAGTCTGGTGTATCT
>CAKONA010000066.1 GCA_934096785.1 uncultured Bacilli bacterium
ATATGGTAATTTTAGGTTTGGACATGTTTGTGCTACTGCGATTAATGCTTCGTATGCTTGTTTTACGAATATAGTATCAAGTGCATGGTATGTAGTTTTTTCATCATGTACTTTTAAGACTACAGCTGTTTTTTCTTTACCTATATCTCTAATATCAAAGTCGCTATATGAAAGCATTTCTGAAAGTGCTTCTTGTGATGAGAATATTCTTGTCTTTGTTCTAAATGTTGACATGATACCACCACGTGTTTCGTTTGGTGCATTTATACAAGATGCTGCTGCTATATATGCAGGGCTTAATTCTCCTTTACTTTTAAAGTATTCTTTTATATAATTTGATGCCCCTATTCTATCTTCTCCAGTTTCTGCCATCATGTTGATACTATTGATGTTTATTTCTGCTTCAGTTGCATCATCGAAAAGTCCTAATGATAAACCTGTGAAGAAGTTTGATGCAGTTTGTTCCCAGAATGGTTCTGCTTTGTTATTAGGGTCTATTAATATGTTACTAGCAAGGTCTTGTAATAGTTCGTTTGCCTTGTCAGCATTTCCTTCTTTATAAATTCTATATGGATAACTAAATGGATTCCATGCTGCTCCTTCTTTAGGGTCACGGAAGTTTATTAGTATAATTTTGTAACCTTTTTCTTTAAGTAGGCTTCCACAGGCTTCGTATAGTTCACCTTTAGGGTCAGTAACTATCATACTTTCTCCAGCTCTACCTAATATTTTGATTAATGGGAACATGAATGCTTGAGTTTTACCTGAACCAGAGGCACCCATAATTAATGAGTGTGGTTGTCCACTAGCATCTACCCATGCATCTTTTCCGTCATTGATTACTGGAATTCCACCTGCTTCATATGTATCATCTTTTAGGTGTACTTTTTTAATTCCATAATCTTTTTTCATATCTTTTTCTGTCATTAGTTTTGAATATCCATCACTCTTAGATTTCTTCTTTGTAGTAATGCCAATTCCTTCTTCTCTTTCAAAAAAGTATGAAGAGCATGCAGTAAATATTGCTACTAATGATAAAATATAAAACATTATTGTAGCTGTTATAAATTCACTACTGAATGCTGGGATTGGATTTAGTCCTCTAAAAGTACCATCTACTGCTACACTATTTAGGTTAATAACAGCAATTGCTACTAAATATAATAAAACTAAACAAAATATTAAAAATATTACTATATCTTTTTTATCAGCTCTGAATTTTAGTTTCATTGTTTCACCTCGATTAATTACATTATACAATATAAAATGATTTTTTTCACTATTTATTCTAAAGTTTTGATATCTATAAGTTGATATTTGAAGTATTTTCCGCCATTATCTATCTTAAAATCAATTCTTTTCTTATTATAAGTTCCATTTAAATCATTTATTGTTATATTGAATGCACTACTGTAATTGTTGTTTTCTAATGCCTTTTTAATTTCATTTTTTTTGCTTTCTTTGTTAATTTGATTTTCAGGACTAAATGAATATACGTATGCATCTATTGTTATTACTCCATCTTTATATGAAAGTGAGTCTATTTTAGAAATTATTTCTTTACCATATTTTTTTACTACGCCCTCATAATAAATACAGTATTCATTTTGCTTTTTATATATATGTTCAAAGTAATATACTAATGATTCTTTGTAATCTTTAATATCTGTATTAAATAAATCTTTGAAGCTTGTAAGTAAATTTTTTTCTAATATGCAAAATACTCCATCATTATTATTTATTTCTCTCATTGTTATTGTGTTTGACTTTGAATAAAGTAATATATAGTTTGTAATCATGTTTTCTAAGTCTTTTTTACTAGCGTTTTTTGAATCGTAATCATTTACTAGAAGTAGTTTATTAAATGTTTCATCGTTTTGTAGTTGTGTTATTACTTTATTATATTTGTTTTTATCATTTACTACTCTTTCATTTATTATTATGTTTTCGTAATTTGGAAAGTATTTTTTATTTGATTTTTCCTTCTCTTTAGTTAGCGGTATAAAAAGAAGAAGTACTAATACTGTTATAAGTACTGCACATGTTAGTATTAATACGGTTGGTTTATTGTTTCTTATTTGATATTCCATTCTTCTTTTTATTCTCCTCCATAACATTTTATTAAGTCTGCATTTGGATATGTAGTTTTTATCATTTCAGCAAAGTTTGCACCACTATTTGCCATGCTTTTCCATCTATTTTGTGTTGAGCTTAGGTATCCAGTTGATTTTACTTTGCCACCTTCTATTACTAGGTATTTGCTTGCTTCATCGTATATTGCTGAGTATGCTGCATATTCGCTTGCACTCATTGGTCCTTTGTAGTATTTTCCACTTGATGATGGACCTATTAGGTAACTTGTACATTTGAATGTTCTTCCACAGTTTATTGTTGCTGTTTGTGCGTGTGAACCTTTTGCTGGTGAACTAAATACTTGGTCGCAGTTACCACTTCTCATGCTTATTGTTGAACCTTTGGCGTAGTTGTTTCTTCTATTTAGTGTGTAACTTATTTCTGCTATCATTGCTGTTAATGTGTAGTTTGTATTTTTATAGTTATCAATTTCTCCTTTTGTTACACCTATTATGTAATCTTTGAATCCAACTGTTCCAAGTACAGCTCCATCACAATCTTTAACTGTTACGTTGATGTTACTTAAGTCAGCTGTTAAATATGGTTTACAGTTAGCATTTGTTGTTACTACTCCATTTGTATTTGGTACTATACCTTCTATGTAGTTACCATTTTCATCGTATGTTCCATTTTCTCCATATAGTGGATTATCCATATCTTTTTCTAGAAGTACTTCGTTTACTTGTGTCTTTTTGTCCATTATCTCTTCGATAATTGTCTCTATTTCTTTTGGTGTTACTGCATCATCATATTCAATGTCTGTATTATCGTCTTCGATTGCTTTTTTGAATCCTGGGAAACCAAAGTATCCGAATCCTTCATTATAATTATATTTTATTGTATATTCTTTAAGTTCTCCGTTTGATTTTACGTATTTTACGTTTGATTTTGGAGTAAACTCATCTTTTTTGTATCCACTTGTGTCTTCTATATGTTGGAAGTAATGTGTTGTGTCTACTGTACCTGTTACTCCTCTTTTACTGAAGTATGTGTATGCTCCATCTTCTCCTTCTACCCCATTTGGTGTTGTGTCTAGTTCATACATTTTTTTAAGCTCTGAAGCTGTATATGTTCCGTTACATTCATCTGAGCTTGCTATATATGAGTTATTCATATTTGTGTCGTATGTGTATCCACTACCATATAGTTTTGATACTTGTGATACTTTAACGTTTGATGAGAATCTATCTAACATTTTTGAAGATGCGAATGGATTTGTTTGAATTGATCTTTGAAGTCCTATATAACCTGGTACACTAAATCCATCTCTATCTGCTTCGTCGCTTAACTCGTCGTTCCATCTTATGAACATTTTCCATTTATCTGAACTATATTTATAGTTTTGTACTACTGAAACATCGCATGAACCATGTTTTCTTCCTAGTACATCTGTCCATGTTCTCCATGTCCAGTAAGGATATACTTCTTCAAATATTGTGTTTCTTATTATTCTATCTATGTCACTTCTAGTTAGTTTTCCATCTTTTACTATGTTGATTAGTACTTGATAGTATTCTGAACCTGAAGTGAAATCTACGTTATCTACGTTTGTTTTGTAGTTTCTATAGTATGCTTGTTGGTCATATCCGTAGAATATTGTTGTTAGGATAAGTCCTACATCTAACTCTACATTGAATTTGTCTTCGTAGTCTTTTATAGTTCCTCTTACGTATCTAAGTAATGCACATTCATCTTGAAATCTGTCTCCTGTGAATACTTCTTTGATACTATCCCACATTCTATAGATTGAGCTATCTACTTTACATGTATTATCTGAATAAAGTACGTTTACTAATTCTTCCCAACCAAGTTCTTTACAATTTTCTTCTTCAGGGTCACATGCGCATTCTTTTTCATCATAGTTTTTAACGTCGCATGTACTTTTTACGTAATGGTATTTATCATCTGTATAAAGTCCATTTTTGTTTGCTGCATCTACATCTTCTGAGTCATCGTCTAGACCTTTTTCTGATACTCCGAAGAATGATGTTATTGAGGAAGTTAAACTATTGTATGCGAATGCTAAAAAGGCAAACAAAATAACAAATCCAAGTAATGCTACACCTGCACCTGCAACCCAAAGTAATATTTTCATCTTCAATGGACTTCCACCAATTATTGAGGTTGCTGCTTTTTTAACTCCTTCACCAGCTACTTTTTTTGCTCCTTCGCTGGCTACTTTTTTAGTACCCTGTGATACTACATTTTTCTTTGCATTATTAAGTACATCTTTTTTAGGAAGAACCTCTTTGCTTCTATTAGGCATTTCATCAATACTTCTTTTACTTGTCATATCGCTTGGATTATTTCTTCCTCTTTTGTTTATAGCATCTATGTCTTTTCTATTTCTGCCTGAGTTAATTCCTCTTCCAAATTGGTTTAATGATTGAAGTGGTCTTGTATTACTTCTCTTAACATTTTGTTCGTTTTGTTCATTATTAGTTTCGTCTTTCATACTTCACTTCCTTCTTTTAAATAAGGAGGACTAATTCTATAGTCCTCCTCCAGAACCGAATGATTCTAATTCTTGTTGAGTAGCAATTATGTTAATACGCATTCTCCTGCTTCCACATATGAATAATGCTTGTCCTTGACTATATCTCTTAATTGAATCTTTCTCTTGATCGTTTAAATCTACTAGTTTTGCTAAGTCATCTACTGCTTGTTTTCTAAGTCCCATTACTAAGTAATAAGATGCATTATCAAATATTGCTTTACCATGTATTACTACATTTGGTGCAGCAAAGTCTGTTGGTTGTTGTGTGATGATGATTGTTCCTGTATTGTATTTACGACTACGTCTTTGAATACGAGCTAGGAATTCAGCACCTAATGTGTTTTGATCTGCTAAAAGCATATGTGCTTCATCAACCATCAATATTGTATTTATTTCTCTATCTAATGTTAGTCCCCATGCATATTTTAATATGTTGAAGAATAATGCGTTTCTTATGTTATTGTCTGCGTTCATTAGTTCACGAATGTTAAATACTATAAAGTCTGCATCTGTATCAATTGTTGTCTTACCAGTGAAATAGTATCTTAATTCTCTAGTAAGTGGTCTTATCTTTAACTCAAGTTTTTCCATTACTTCTCTTTCGCGAGTATGTTCTGTCATTGAAAGTAATCTTCCCTTGATAGTTGCATACACATCATCGAATGTTGGATAATCATGAGCTGCGATTTTAGTAAAGTCTGTGTTGTAATCTATTTTATAACGTCTATATGTATCTTGTACGACTTCGCTAAACATTGTTAGTGTGTCTTCTTCTATATCTGGACTATAGTATTTCATGAATGCTTTTAGTGTTTGAAGTGTACGTGTAAGGATGGCGTATCCTAGTCCTTCTTTCATTTCTTCTTCATCAGCATCAAGTACTACTTCTAGTGGATTTATCATACCGAAGTCTCCACCTTTACCTAAATCTATGAAGTCTCCTCCATATAGTTTAGTCATGTCTTCAAGTTCACCTTCAGGGTCTATTGCGATTATCTTATGACCATTTCTTATGTTGCTTCTTAGAAGTACTTTTGCTGCGGTTGATTTACCTGAACCAGATGTACCAAGTATAATCATATTGGCATTATTTCTATTGAATTCTTTTTTAGTTTGATATAGGAATTGGTTAAATAGGATTACACCACCTGAATAGTCAACTCCAAGTAGACATGAAAGTCCTGGGTCTTTAATACTATCGAATACATATGGATACATTGCTGCCATTGTAACTGATGGTATTGGTGT
>CAKONA010000067.1 GCA_934096785.1 uncultured Bacilli bacterium
AATAATACATATATCCTTCACTATAAGGATTCTTTACTTCATCAAGTAAATTTTCAAGTACATTACGACCTAAATAATTTTGTTTCTCTTGATACTCTTTAATGAATAAATATCTTTGTATTATCTCATCATCACTATCATTACTACTATCAACTTCTTCAAGCACATTTAAGTATTCACTACCATATTTACTCTTTAATTCATCAATAAGTAAAGAAGAATACTTACTATTTTCAGTTATTAACTCTATTATTGAAAAATAATTTTCTAATTTTACCATAGTTTCATAGTTTTTATTTTTCTTTAAGTCTTCTATTAATTCTAATTCCCTAGAATATACCCTACTCACTAAGTATTTAACATCATCTATATTTATATCACATAAAAAAGACAAGTACTCATTATCTATCATAGAATATAAAATCATATTATACACATTCTCATCATAAAATAATTTCCCTAGTCTTTGTTTTAATTCATTTATTTTCATTTTCCACTCCTAATAGTTCTATATATTTTTTATGAAATTCATTAATTTTATTTATTCTAGTAGTCTCAATATTATTTAGTTCATTTACTTTTTTAACTCCATTTTTAATAAAATCATCAAATGTAAGTGATATTATCACATCATCATTAACATAATAAAATATTCCATCAGCATTATACTCAACAGCTGAAAATAAATCATTATTAGTCCATATATCAACTACAATTTCACCATATTTAATTTTATAACCACCAAATTTGTTATAACTATATTTCATATCAAACTTATTAATTAGTTTTGATAGTTTATCTTTATATTCACATCCTAGTACTATAAAGTCTAAATCTTTTGGTTCAAGAGATAACATCAAACTTCTTATGCTACCACCAACTAAATATATTGGCATTTCTTTAGCTAATTCATATATTATATTGAAATTATCTTTTATATAGTTTTTTATTTTATCTTCAAGTGAAATATTCTTATCTTTAATTACTAATTCCATATTATTCACCAACGTGTTTCTTTAATGCATAAACAAGCCACTCTTTATTAGAAGTTTCATCTACATAATTTATTAATTCATCTATAACAAACCCTTGACTTATCAAGAATTCATTTAGATCTTCTTTTTTCCATTTTCTCATATATCTTTCTACTCTAGTATCATAGTCTTCTTTTTCAAAATATCCAGATTCTGTTACTTTATTATTAGTTGTATCTAATATAAAGTATCCATCGTCTTTTAACCATAATTTTATTTTATTTAATAGTCTTATCAAGTCATTCTCTGGAAAATTATGTATTACAGCCATTACAAGTATAAAGTCAAATTCATTATTTAAAAAATTTATATCTAGTATGTTATTATTTATTATTATTGAGTTCTTTGAAGTGTTTCTAGCAATAGAAGCCATATTAGAAGATAATTCTACTCCTACTGTCCTTATTCCTTCATTTTCAAACACATTAAGTAAAGTCCCAGTACCAGGACCTACTTCTAACATTCTAGTATTATCATTTTTTTCTTTTTAGAACAACATCTTGAAGTAAACTATAAAAGTAATTAACTCCATCATTATTTTTATATTTTTCTTTATACTCACTTTCTAAAATATCATAAGCATTTCTATTTACTTCGATATAGTTTTTGTCCATAAATTCCCCTGTATTAGTTGAATATTATTCCGCCATCTTCATCCATGACATAAACCTCCTTACGTATCTTTATTGTATCACATTTATTATGATTTTTATATTTATTTTTGAATGGTTAAAAAGCCATTCCTCCACCTTCACCCATAGTATCCTCCTTATTTTCATTTTAGAATTAAAATACAGTAATATCTCCTAGACCCATAATAATTCCTCCATTCATATTTATTGTATCACAAAATCATAAGATTTTATCAATTTATTTACATTTATCTATTATTATTAAAGGAACATATATTTCATCTTCAGTGTAACCTGCATGATGAGAATAAAGAGCGTCGTCTCCTTCATATATTAATGTTTTATTACTTTTAGCAATAGACAAAAAATCCCCAAGCTCACTATCAATTAATTCATTCTTCACTCCATCACCAAATAGTCCACTATTTAACACATCTTCCTTAGTATATAAATCAAAGTCATCACTAAAATGTTTATTAAATCTTTTAACAAACTCATCTTTCATACCATTCTTTATAAAGAAAGAAGTAGCCCTTACTTCAGTAGAAGTACCCATTCTAAGACACTCAACGACATCAGGATAATCTTTTAAATATAAGTTCTCTACCTTTATATGACCATGATCAGCAACAACAAATATTATTGTATCTTCAAGTTCATCACATAATTCTTTAGTTTTATCATTCCTATATTTTATTAACTCTTTAACTTTCTCATCATCTGGACCCAACATATGCATAGTATGATCAGGCTCTTCATCATAAGCATAAATATATTTTTTACCATCAGCCTTACAATACTCTCTTATTTTAGAATACATATCATCAACGTCAATATATGGACTACTACCAAAAGGAAACAATCCATATCCTTTATCATCACCCTTTCCATTTATAAGACTAACAACACTTTTCTCTTTCATATATTTTTTTCTAAGATTAATCGCTTCTTCCAAAACAGTACATTTTTCATTAGTCTTCTCATAATTTAAAAACGTCGTTATTATCTTATCAATATCTTTATAATATGTATTCCATCCAAGCATTCCACTTTCTATTGGATTTAGTCCAGTAATCATAGATGTAGTAGCCGCAACAGTAGTCGCTGGAAACACAGTAGTAATACTCTTATACATATTCTTTATCAAAAAGTCATCATTATCTAAAGTTCTCTTTAATATGTTTGCTCCCATACCATCATAAAGAATAGTCACAACATTACGAGGTTTCTTACTTTCTAACAAGTTATCAACATACTCTAGTGTCTTATGATTATAATCAAGTCCAAAATACTTTCTAATTGAACAAGCAAGGTTAGTTAAACATTCATTATAATTATTTTTTACTTGCATATCAATTCCTCCTATCAATAACTCATAATTTTATTTTACCACACATTAACAATCACACATTACCTTTATATTATAATTTACATCATTATTTATAGAATAATTTATAGTCTTATGCTATAATACAAAATCAAAGAGAGGTACATATGGAAAAGTTTCTACTAAGTGAAATGAAAGATAAAAATTTTTCACATGCTGTTAATGAAATATATGAGTTAACCGCATTCAACAGTGAACAATATCCTGATTATTATAAATGGTTTTATACAAAGAACATTCCAAGAATAATAAATAAAGAAGGAGAAGTTATTTTCTATTTAGATGAATTTCAAATAATCGGAATAAGTATTTTAAAAAATACAGATGAAAAGAAAATATGTACATTTTTAATCAGCAAACCTTATAGAAGAAAAGGTTACTCAAGACTACTTTTAACTGATTCATTTGAATATTTAGAAACTGAAAAACCTCTAATAACAATACCTGAATTCAAAGTAAAAGATTTTTCAAAAATCATCAATACATATAATTGGGAACAAACTTCTATTATTGACACATATAACTCAAGAGAAATTGAATACAATGGCCAAAAGAAGTTAATTAAAAATTAAGAAACACAAAGTAAAAGAATACTCTGTGTTTTAATTTTAATTTCAAAATTATGATTTTCTTCTTTTTGAACTGTCAAGAATTCCTTGATAGTAAGATTTTCTATTATTAATCTTATTATTTTCTTAAACTTATCAAAAATTCTGACATATTGAATTTTTTATCTAAAATTAAAAAGGTGTCAACAAATTACATTTTGTTCACACCATTATTTTATATTATTTACCACAACAGTTTTTGTACTTTTTGCCACTTCCACATGGACATGGATCATTTCTTCCAACCTTTTTTTCAGATTTCTTAGGTTGCTTCTTAGATGCTTTATCTCCATCATTAGTTTGAATATTTTTTACTTCTTCTCTTTCAAGATTTTGTCTAACTTCAGCATTAAGCAAGAATGTAGATATTTCAGCATTAATACTATCCATCATGTTATCAAACATTTGAAATCCTTCTAAAGCATAAACCTGTAATGGATTATTTTGAGCATAACCACGAAGTCCTACTCCTTCTTTTAATTCTTCCATCGCATCTAATTGATCCATCCAATATTTATCAATAATTCTAAGTGAAATAGACTTTTCAAAATCATTTTGAATTTCTTCTGGTACATCTTCTAACTTCTTATTATAATCACTTACTACTATATCATAAATATGATTAATTACTTCTTCTGTACTTTTATCTTCAAAATCTTTCTTAGTTAATTTCTTTCTCTTAAGTAAATGAGCATTAAATTGTTCCATTATATTATCAATGTCATTTGCTGTTAGGTACCCTTCTGGTTCAATATGTGAATTAACTTGATTAGTTACAAAATCTTTAAATGTTTCAAGTACTCTATCACGAATACTATCTTGATCTAATATTTCATTACGTCTATTATAGATTATTTCTCTTTGTTTAGAAATTACATTATCATAATCAAGAAGCCCTTTACGCCTATCAAAGTTAAATCCTTCTACTTTCTTTTGAGCTGATTCTATATTTTTAGATATCATTTTATTTGATATTGCTTGATCATCTTGTATACCAAGACTTTCCATAACTGTTTTCATTCTTTCAGAACCAAACTTCATCATTAAATCATCTTCCATTGATACAAAGAATCTAGTAGTACCTGGGTCTCCTTGACGTCCACTTCTACCACGTAATTGGTTATCTATACGTCTTGAATCATGTCTTTCAGTACCTATTACATATAATCCACCAAGTTCACGAACCCCTTCTCCTAATTTAATATCAGTACCACGTCCAGCCATATTTGTAGCTATTGTAACAGCACCTTTTTTACCAGCATTTTCTATTATATGAGCTTCACGTTCATGATTCTTAGCATTCAAAAGTTCATGCTTAATACCAGCTTTATTTAATAATTGACTTATTACTTCACTTGTTTCAACAGAAGCAACACCTACAAGTACTGGTCTTCCAGTCTTATGTATTTCTTTAACCGTTCTTACTATCGCAGTATATTTTCCTTTTAATGATGAATATATTAAATCAACTTGATCATCACGAATTACAGGTTTATTAGTAGGAATGCATACAACATATGTATTATATATATTTTGAAATTCTTCTTCTTCAGTCTTAGCAGTTCCAGTCATACCAGATAACTTATTATACATTCTAAATAAATTTTGGAATGTTATAGTTGCTAAAGTCTTAGTTTCTTCATTAATCTTAACTCCTTCTTTAGCCTCTAATGCTTGATGTAATCCTTCACTAAATTGACGGCCATGCATAAGTCTACCAGTAAATGTATCAACTATAATTACTTGGTCATTCTCAATTACATAATCAACATCTCTTTTAAATGCATAATTAGCGCATAAAGCTTTGTCTAGATTATGTACCATAACACTATTCTTAATATCATATAAGTTATCTAAATGTAATAATTCTTCAGCATGATGAACACCTTCTTCAGTAAGTGTAACTTTCTTAGTCTTTTCATCAACTACATAATCATCAATCTTCAAACTTTTAGCTACTCTATCAGCTTCTTTATATACATTAGCACTCTTAGCTACACCACCACTAATAATTAATGGAGTACGTGCTTCATCTATAAGTATTGAGTCAACTTCATCTATAATTGCAAAGTTAAGACCTCTTTGAGTTCTATTTTCCTTATGAACAACCATATTATCTCTTAAATAATCAAATCCAAGTTCATTAT
>CAKONA010000068.1 GCA_934096785.1 uncultured Bacilli bacterium
ATGATTACTGGCGATGAAGTAGCTTATGCTGGTGGTGTAAGCTATCAATATAATTATAGATATTATTTACAAGGTGGCTATGCTTATTGGACATTGAGCCCCTCTTATTTTTCTGGCGGTGTGGCTCATGCTTCTTATGTTGGCAGCAATGGCTACTTTAGTGATGACTATGTCCTTAACTATCTTGGGCTTCGTTCCGTAGTTTCAGTCAACTCGAAAGCAATTGTAACCACTGGAGATGGCTCTCTTGCTAACCCATACATAGTAGAATAGAGATGCAAAATCTCTTTTTCTTTTCTTTGAAATGTGCTAAAATTATAATGGTGAAACGATATGAAAAATATAGATGAATTATTTAATGAACTATCAAAGTCAACATTTAGAAGTAACTTTCATTTACATGAACCTGAAATAAAATATGTGAATGATAAAGGAATAGACAAAATAAGAGAACACGCATACGACTTCGTTAAGAAAAGACTAAGTCACACAAATATTCCAAATGATGGAAAACAGACACCTATGAAAGGACATCCAGTATTTGTAGCACAACATGCTACAGCTACATGCTGTAGAGGATGCTTACATAAATGGCATAATATAGAAGAAAAAAGAAAACTAACAAAAGAAGAAATAGATTACATAGTAAATGTTATAATGACTTGGATAGAACGTGATATGAAAATTAAGTGAAAAGCCTTGTCTTTTAAGAAAAAATACTTTAAAATTAGATTGGGTGAAGAAAATGAAAAAGAAAATTACAATGTTATTAGTAGCACTAGGAATGATTATATTACCTTTAACTACTAATGCATCAATACTTGATGATTATGAACATAAGAACTTTAAAGAAACATTAGCTGCTGAAGATATAACACTTAAAAATAGTAGTTATAAAGAATCAGATGATCAAATAACTATCTATATGTTTAGAGGCCAAGGATGTACTTACTGTAGAGCATTCTTAAACTTCTTAAATGATAATTCTGAAGAATATGGAAAATACTTTAAATTAGTTTCATTCGAAGTATGGAATGACTCAAATAATAATGATTTACTTACTAAAGTTTCAAATGTAGCTGGAACAACAGCCGAAGGAGTACCATACATCATAATAGGTGAAACAGTATTCCCAGGATACATAACAGAATGGGATGACACAATTAAATCAACTATTAAAACAGAATATGAAAAATCAAAAAGTGATAGAGTAGACATGCTTGCTAAAACAGAAAAGTCTGATGCACAAGCAGAAAAAGAAGCAAATGCTCCAATCACAAAAACAATCATATGGAATTTAGTGTTCGTTATAATCGCTACAGCTACAATCATTACAGTTAATACAATACAACATAAAAAAGTATTAAACGAAATTGAAACACTAAAGACTAAGAAAACTAAGTAAATACCAGTAATTGGTATTTTTCTTTTGGGATAAATGTACAAACTATTAATGGTGAGGTACATGAAAAAGCTAATATTAAAAGTAATAACAATTGTATTCCTATTCATTATTTTTAATATTAATGAAGTAGACTCAAATAGTGATAAAATACTATATTATGATTCTACTGATATACACAAAGAAGACACATTCAAAGTATATTTTAAAAACACAAACATCTATAACTTAGAAGAAACACTAAACATACTTAACATAAATGTACTAAACTATATTATAGATGATAAAAAATACTATGCAAGAGACACAACAAACCTTATTAAAGAATACACAAAAGACAAATCACTAGAAGAAAAAATATATTATGACATAAATGGTATTAAAATAGATGCTATAACTATAACATGTGAAGTTGAAGAATTAATAAAACTTAAAAATTTAGAAAATATCTACTAATATAAAATTGATTTTCACGTCCTCTTGTGATAACATTTAAATAGAATAGAGGTAACAATGAAAAAGAAAATAGTTTTATTAATTATGTTATTATTTCCATTACTTGTAAAAGCAGAACCTGCATACATTTACTTAGGTAAAAATAGTGATGAATCATACGTTATACGTCAAGGCGACACAACAGTAGTCTACCTTCTAACTAATTATAATGAATCATCTAGTATAATGGAAAGTTATAATGCACAAGTTTATTACAATCCATATATATTTGAACTAGTTAAAACTGATAATAACTATATAAAACTACAAGATAATTGGGAAGTAACTAACTACGAAAGTTATTCATCCCTAATAAATATATCAGTAAGAAACAACTCTAAAAAGAATTCAGAAGAACAACTAGAAAATGGTGACTATAGTTATATAATAGCTAAGCTTACATTCAGAGTAAAAGATAACGCAGTTAACTCTAAAACATATATAGAACTTCTTAGTAATAACACTAACTATATAGAAAGAAACAATAATGATTTAGAGACATTTAATAATGATATAGATAGATTCCTTTATTATGAAATAAACACAAACAGTACTTTCAAATTAGATTCACATCTAACATCTCTAAGTATTACTGATGATAATGGAATTGTATATCCAAATCCAGAATTTAAACCAGGTATATATGAATACAATGTTAATACTACAAGTAACATTCTTTATATTAATGGAGTATGTTCTACTAATAACTGTGAAGTAAAAGGTAATGGTAAAGTAGATTTAACTAATAAAACAAAACTAACAAAAACTATAACAACCATTTCTAGTAATAATGATAAACTAAATTATAAAATTAACTTTATAAAAGAAAAAGAATACGAAGGATACCCAGTACTAAAAAAACTAAATGTTTTAAAATACAATTTACTAGAAGAATTCGATAAAGATAAATCTACATATCATATTATTATACCTAGTACAGAAGAAAGTATTCTAATAGACTATGAAAGCAACTATGATGTTTATATATCTGGTAATGAAAACCTAAAAGTAGGTGAAAACATCATAACAATTAATGTAAAGAACGACAGTAATGAAACCAATTCTTATTATATTTTAGTAAGCAAAACTGAAGAGGAAGAGGATACGAAAGTACCCGTGGTAGAAGAACCACCTAAAGAAGAAATAAAAGAAACAAAAAGTACAAATAAAAGACTTTACCTTATATTATGTATGCTTATATCAGTTTCTGCTATTATATGTATAACAATACTTATTACAAATGATATAAAACAATCCAAAGAAATTAGAAAATAACTTTAATTTCTTTTTATCTTATGTTATCATTTAGATAATAAAGAGAGGTAAAGAAGATATGAAGAATTTAAAAAACAATAAGATGCTTCTTGGTATCGGAATAGCATTCATATTACTAGCAACATTAAGCATGTCTTATGCATGGTTTAGTGCTACTGTAACAACAAATAACAGTCATGATCAAGTAGTAAAAACAGGTACACTAGAACTAACTTACACAGATGGAAAAGAAATAGTGATGAATAACATTAGACCAGGGGCAACTCTTACTAAAGAAGTAAGTGTTAAAAACACTGGTACACTAGATGCAGAATACAACCTAGTATGGCAAGAATTAATAAACCAAATTCAAAATGATGAAATGGTTATGACAATAGCTTGCGAAAGACAAACAGCAGAAGGAGTAAAACAAGAAAACTGTGAAGGCTTAGATAGTGAAACTCCAATTTCAAAACCAGTTATCCTAAAACAAATTGGAATTGAAGCAGGAATAACTCACAAATACACAATAACAATAACATTTAAAGAGACAAACTCAGACCAAAACTACAACCAAGGTAAAAACTTTACAGGTACAATAGGAGTAAACGAATACAAAGAACCAACTCCAGTATACTGTACAACAGACCAAGAACTAACTCAAGGAGCTGAATATACAGATGGAACTTATACATATAGATATATGCAAGAAATGAATGCAGATGAAGGTACATGGAAAAATATAACGAATGATGGCTGGGGAGTTAAATTAGCAAACACTGAAAGTACTGATATAATAACAAAAGCACCATGTGTATATATAAATGATAAACCTATTGTCAGTATGAGTTATGCCTTTGCAGATAGTAAATCTAAAGGTCTAGATATGAGTGATTTTAATACAAGCAATGTTATCAATATGGAAGGAATGTTTGGCTATTCTCAAATGACAACATTATATTTAGGAAGCATCAACACTTCTAAAGTAACTACAATGTCTCAAATGTTTTATGGAAGTAAAGCAAGTTCGTTAGATTTAAGTAGTTTTGATACAAGCAATGTAACGCGTATGGATGGGATGTTTTATGACTCAAAAGCCACTGAAATAAAAGGCTTAGAAAAATTTAATACTAGTAAAGTAACTAATATGAGTAGTATGTTTGATTCTGTTAAAGTTACGTCATTAGATGTTAGTAGTTTTGATACAAGCGAAGTAACTGACACTTCTAATATGTTTGCAAGTTTGCAAATTGAAGAGATAAAAGGTCTTGATAAACTTAACACAAGTAAAGTAATTGATATGCAATATATGTTTCATGGAGTTCATATTCCAACATTAACGCTAACTAACTTTAATACAAGTAATGTTACAAATATGGACTTTATGTTTAGCCTTTCTGAAACAAAAATAATAGATGTTAGCAGTTTTGATACAAGTAAGGTAACGAGTATGTGGGGAATGTTTTCGAGTTCCTATATTACAACAATATATGCAAGTGAAAGTTTTAATGTAACAAATGTAAGTGATGCAGGTATTTTTATTGAATCATATAATTTAAAAGGTGGAGCTGGAACTGTGTGGAAAAGTTCTAATCCTGATGATAAAACATACGCTCACATAGATGGAGGAACAGCAAACCCTGGATACTTTACATTAAAAACAAACTAATAGCAATATAAAAGAATAGGCAACTATTCTTTTATTATGTTTTCAAATAAATTTCACAAATAAACTTGAAATAAAAAATATATAAAGTATAATTAAATATAAGTATAGGAGAAAAATATGAAGAATGGGTTTACATTAGTAGAGTTACTAGCTGTAATAGCATTACTAGCTATATTAAGTATAATAGCAGTTCCAAATGTTATAGAATTATACACTAGATCTAAAAAGAATATATTCTTAACGGAAGTAAAAGGAATCTATAAGAAAGCAAATGAAACTTATATATCTAAAGCAGTAAAAGATAAAAATACTTATATTTTTAATTCAGAAGATGAAAATGCTAAATTAGATATGACTAATAGACCAATAAAGTATTGTATTATTATTGATAAAATTGGTAATGTAGAATTCATGAATGCATCAGATGGTAAGTATGTAATAACAATAGGCCGTAATCAAAGTATTGGTGAACTTGATGTAGATTCTGTTGAAGAAGGCAAC
Organism: uncultured Bacilli bacterium; assembly: GCA_934096785.1. The sequence goes on from CAKONA010000068.1 coordinate 5,322, forward strand.
TTAGATGATTTTACATGTGGACAAATAATTAATTAGTCCTATAAAAAAAGAAAGGAAGAAGTAAAATGGAAAAATTAAAAGAAAACAAGACATTACTAGGATTAGGTATTATATTATTACTTTTAGGAGTAATGGGTATGTCTTATGCATGGTTTAGTGCTACTGTTAATCAAGAAAATGTAAAAGACCAAGTAGTGAGCACTGGTACATTAGAACTAACTTATACTGATGGCACAGAAATAAAGCTAGTAAATGCAAGACCAGGAGCTACAGCAACAAAAACAATCACTGTAAAAAATACTGGTACATTAGATACAAGTTATAACTTAGTATGGCAAGTATTAAAAAATGAAATCACAAATGATGAAATGGTTATGTCCGCTACTTGTGAAAGACTAAATAAAGCTGGAGACAAAGAAGAAAACTGTGAAGGGTTAGATGAAACACCAATTACAAAGAA
>CAKONA010000069.1 GCA_934096785.1 uncultured Bacilli bacterium
ACTTTTTTATCTTCTTCAGTCATGTGATCGTATCCAAGTAGATGTAATAATCCATGTACTGCTAAATAACAAAATTCACGTTTTATACTGTGTCCATATTCACTTGCTTGTTCTACGCATCTATCGTAACAAATATATATTTCTCCTAGGAATCTAATATTATCGTATTCTACGTCATCTACTTCTTCGAATGCAAATGATATTACATCTGTAACTGCATCTTTATTTCTATATTCTTTGTTTATTTCCTGTATTCTTTGTTTGTCTACTATTACTATGTTTAACATTGGATTATTAACTTTTAAGTGTTTACATGCGAATTTGATTACTCTATCTAGTTCATTAAAATCAATGTCATCATGGTCTGTTGTGTTTATTATATAGTCTTCCATTTAAAACCTCCTAAATAATTCTATATACATAAAGTCCTATAAGTATTAATACTATTATACTAAGTAAGTTAAAGAACCAATCTCGTTGTAGGAATTTTGGCATGTGTGTTCTTATAGCGTTAAGTGCTGTGTAAAGTAAGAAACCTATTATTCCACCTACTACGTTTAATATTATATCATCTATGTCAAATGATCTTCCAATATAGTGTTGTGTTACTTCTATTGTTAAACTTGATAAAAGTGAAATTAATGTAATAGTACCAAGTCCTTTTATTTTACAATAGCTTGTCGCAAAGTATCCAAGTGGAATAAATAATAGAATATTTCCAAATACTTGTTTATAAAATGCTCTACTACCTACTTCGTATCTTAATATTTCTTTAAATGGCATTAAGTTAGTGCCACCTCCAGGTAAATCTTGACTAGTAACAAGTTGGAATAATAAAACTAGGTATGCTAGAAATAATATTTGATATATCTCTTCATAAAGACAAAATTTTCTTTTGTCACTAGTCATTATGTATGTTACTCTTAATATTACTACTATGGCTACAACTATTATTAAAGTTGGCCATGACATTTTTATTACACTTCTAATTGCTCCGTCCATTTAAATCATCCTTTTCTATAATATTAGAAGTAACCCCTATATTCTCGTAAACCTTGAAAAATACTTCTATATTCATTTTACTACGAAATACCTCTTTTTTCAAAACTTTTTTAGAAATTATATATTCATTTTTATTAAGTTTGTTTTTAATCTTTGATTCGCTTCTTTTTAAGGCTTCTTCGTATGCAGTTTTTTCATCTATATTATAGTCTATATACTTATATTCTTTCTTTGTTTCTTTATATAGTTTAAAGAATAGATATGGCTTATCTAATATAAGATGTTTTTCATTCATTGTATTATTACTATTGTATTTACCAATAAGTGTGAATTTCTTATTTAGTATGTCTAAGTAATAGTGATTTATTACTTTACCTGTTTCTGTGTATTCTGTGTAATTAAATGGAATTGTTGTGTTTACTTTATACCATACTTCTGCGTATACTTCTCCTTTTGCTTCAACTTGACTCACTATTTCATCATTTTTAAGAATGTTTCCTGTTATTAAGACTTCTCCTTTTTTAACATAATCATTTATATCTTTAAGTTTAGTTCCTTTAGAGGATTTAATATATTTAATTAGTCCATCTTTAGATGCTATTATGTCTTTAGAAGTATTATCTGTATTGTTAGTTTTATTCTTTATTCTTTTAGTTAATTCTATATTATAAGTACATCCTTTTTCTTGTATTTCTAACCATTCTAACACGTCTTCATTATCTTTTAGTATTTTAGATTTTATAAGTGATAGTTCTTTAAATGATTTTTTCTTTTTATAGATAGAAATGTTATACTTTTTTAGACTATCATAAATATTATTATATAGTTCTTTATCATTGGTGTTTATATTTACTTTAAATATTGTATTAGTAAGAAGATATAAAACTAAAAAAGAAATAAATAGTGATGTTAACATATATTTATTAGTTCTTATATAATTAGTAATAAACATTTTTCCATAGTAAGAAACTACTTTGGTTTTGTATCTTCTTTTAATCTTTTTATAGTCAGTAATGTCTACTGTTAAGATGTAATTATCTTTTAGTATTAGGTTTTCATAATAGATGTTGTGATAAACTAGATAATTCATGAATTTATAACTATTTGTATAAACAATTATTCTTACCTTATTATTCATTAAATTCTATTTCCTTTATAGTACCTATTATTCTTAAGTCACAACTATCTAGTTTATTAATTATAAGATTATTTCCTTTTATATGTAGTGTTTTATTATTCAGTTTTATTACTATATATGCTCTTGTTATATCTTCTATTTTTAAGTAGTTTCTTATACATATAGTGTTTTCTTCTATTAATAATTTGTATTTATTATCTTTTATAAATTCTTTTATCATAGTTAATTTTATGATATAGAAATGTTTTTTATAAGTAAAAATCAAGGACTAGCCTTGATTAATTTTGAAATTGTGAGTTATATAGTTCTGCGTAGAATCCATTTTGTTTCATTAATTCTTCGTGTGAACCTGTTTCGATTACATTTCCATCTTTCATAACTAATATGATGTCTGCATTTTTGATTGTTGAAAGTCTATGTGCGATTATGAATGATGTTCTTCCTTCAGTTAGTTTATCCATTGCTTTTTGTACAAGTTCTTCTGTTCTTGTATCTACTGATGAGGTTGCTTCATCTAATATTAAGAATGGAGAATTTTTTATCATACCACGAGCTATAGTTAGAAGTTGTTTTTGACCAGCTGATACTGAATCATTATCTTCCATTTTGTAATCTAATGTTTTAGGAAGAGATTTTACGAAGTGATCTACTCCGACTACTTTTAGGGCTTCCCATATTTCATTATCACTTACGTCACTCTTATTAAATTTAATGTTGTCTCTTATAGAGCCTTCAAATAACCATGTGTCTTGAAGTACCATTATGAATAAGTCATGTATGTTTTCTCTTGTTAGATTGTTTATACTTATTCCATCTATTTTAATGTTTCCACTATTTATTTCATAGAATTTCATAAGAAGATTTACCATTGTTGTTTTACCTGCGCCTGTAGGGCCTACGATAGCTACTTTTTGTCCAGGTTTTACGTTACATGTAAAGTCTTTTATGATTGTTTTGTCTTCATCATAGCCAAATTTAACATGATTAAACTCTATATTTCCTTTTACTTTAGATGGAACTAAAACACCATTTAGATTTGATTCATCAGTCATTTCAGTTTCTTCAATGAATTCAAATACTCTTTCTGATGCAGCACTTGCTGTTTGTAGTTGTGTCATACTTTGTGCGATTTGAGATAACGGACTTGTAAATAGTCTTGCATATATCATGAAAGCTACGATTGTTCCGAATGTGATATTTCCTTTTAATGTAAGGATAGATCCAACTATACATACAGCAACATAACTAAGGTTTCCAATGAATCCCATCATTGGTGGCATAAGACCTGATAAGAATTGACTCTTTCTGTTACAGTTATAAACATTCATATTTAGTTTATTAAACTTTTCTAATGATTCAGCCTCTGCGTTATATGCTTTAACTACATTATGTGAACTATATATTTCTTCGATATGACCATTTAATTTACCTAATTCAACTTGTCTTTGATTAAAGTATTTTTGTGATTTAGAAAGTACAAGTCCCATAAATGCAAAACCTAAGAGTGAAGATAAAATACAAGTAATAGCCATTATATAGTTAGTGGTAAACATCATAATGATACATCCAATAAATAATGTTATAGCACCTACTAATGTACCTAAACTACTTTGAAGAGACATGTTAATTGTATCAACATCATTAGTAACTCTTGATAAGATATCTCCATAACTATTTTTATCAAAGTATTTTAGTGGTAGTTTGTTTATCTTTTTTGATATTTTAGTTCTAAGGCTTTTAGCGAAGTTATTAGATGAGATGACCATTAAGATATTTTCAAAGTAACTAAATAATGCACTTAATAGATAAACGCATACTAAGAATATAGTTATTTTTTTAATTTTAGTTAAGTTCATGTTTGGTTTTATAAGTTCATTAATGTTCTTTGATAGTTTATCAAGTTCACTATATATTTTAGTTGGTTCATTTAAGTCTACTTTAGACATAGTACTAACAAAAGCTACTTTATCTTTATTAGTAATTATTACATCATCTATAACAGTGTCTTTAAATACAAGTAGTTTTACGCTTTCAGGTAAGTCATTTACTAAAGATTCTTTGTTTTCACTAGTGTTTAGTTCACTAAGTATTTGAAAGTATTTAGTTTTATCTTCTGTACTTAAAGTATTAACATCTTCTTCACTTAATATAATGTTATTTTGTATATCAGTTTGTATATCTTTAACTAAAAGTTCCATATTAGATTTATTAATGATAAGTCCTTCTTGTATTTCATTAGTTAAGTCTTTTATTTTATTTGGACCTATTATTGAAAGAATGCTACTTAAAGAAGCTAATATAACTGCGATAACTATAAGATGCATGTATGGACTTAGGTACTTTTTTAAATTTAATAATGCTTTTTTGAAGTCTTTTGGTTTTTCACTAGGACCTCTTCCAGGAGCGTGTCCTCTTCTAGGTCTAGATTCTTTATCATTATTCATTTTCTAGTTCCTCCTTTGATAATTGTGAGTATGCGATTTCTTTATATACTTCACAGTTTTTAAGTAGTTCTTTATGTGTACCCATACCTACACATTTACCTTTATCAAGTACAATTATTTTATCTGCGTTTTTAATAGTACCTATTCTTTGCGCTACGATTATACTTGTAGCATCTTTAGTGTAATTTTTTAATTCTTTTCTAAGAACATAATCTGTTTTATAGTCAAGAGCACTAAATGAGTCATCAAAGATGTATATTTCAGGGTCTCTTGCGATAGCTCTTGCGATACTTAATCTTTGTTTTTGACCACCTGATACATTAGTACCACCTTGTGATATATTTGATTCATATTTATTAGACATTTTCTCAACGAATTCAGTGGCTTGTGCGACTTTGACAGCTTCTTTTATTTTTTCTTTAGTTACTTCATAATTAGTCTTATGTCCATAGCTAACATTGTAGTTAACACTTCCTCTAAACATTACTGCTTTTTGAGGTATGTAACCTAAACGGTCATGAAGAGAATTTAAAGTATAATTTTTTACATCTATTCCGTCTACCAAAACTTTACCTTCAGTTACATCATAGAATCTTGGGATTAGATTTATAAGGGTACTTTTTCCACTACCTGTTGAACCTATTATAGCGACAGTCTCTCCTTTTTCTGCTTTAAATGAAATGTCTTCTAGAATGTATTCTTCTGAATCTGGATATTTAAATGATACATGTTTAAATTCTACTGTACCTACTTCTGAAGATTTAGTTTCTTTTCCATCTTTAATTTTTGTTTTAGTATTCAATACTTCGTTTATACGATCTGCTGAAATGGATGCTCTTGGGTACATAATGAATATCATTGCTAACATTAAGAATGACATTATTACTTGCATAGCATAACTACTAAATACAACCATATTACTGAAAAGTGTTATCTTATCAGCAAGAAGTGCCTTACTTATAAGGATTGAACCCATAAAGTAAATGCTTAAGGATACTCCATTCATTATTAAGTACATCATTGGTGACATTAAACCCATTACTTTTTGATTAAATAGTTGAGTATTTGTAAGTTTCTTATTTACTTTTTCAAACTTTTCTTCTTGGTACTCTTCTGCATTAAATGCTCTTATTACTCCTGTCTCTTATACACATCTCCTTTTTAATG
>CAKONA010000070.1 GCA_934096785.1 uncultured Bacilli bacterium
TAATAATATCTTCCTTATCACTTGTTGCCATTATAGCAGCACCTGTAGGTGTAGGGGCTCTCAAATCAGCTACAAAATCACTTATAGTAAAATCTATTTCATGTCCAACACCACTTATAACAGGTATTTTAGAGTTATATATTGATCTTGCGACTATCTCTTCATTAAATGCCCATAAGTCTTCAATAGAACCTCCACCACGTCCTACTATTAATGTATCAAGTGGAAAAGTATTTGCAAGTTCTATCATACGAACTATATTCTTACTAGCATTTTCTCCTTGTACAAGAGTTGGAAACACATATATTTCTACTAAAGGATAACGTTTATTAATAGTAGATATAATATCCCTTATCGCAGCTCCAGTAGGTGCAGTTATAACACCAATCTTACGAGGTAAACGATTTATCTTCTTCTTATGTTCAGAATTAAATAGTCCTTCACTTGATAACTTTCTTTTTAATTCTTCAAACAATTGATATAAGTTTCCAAGTCCATCTTGATTCATCTCATCAACATATATTTGATAACTGCCAGTTGCTTCATATACACTAACTCTTCCATGTACTAAAACAAAATCTCCATCTTTAGGTGTAAAATTAAGAACTCTATTATAGTTAAACATAACAGCATTTATTTTACTACCTTCATCTTTTAATGAAAAGTATAAGTGTCCTCTACTATGAAACTTAATATTGCTTATTTCACCCTTAATATATACACTTCTAAGACTATCATTATTATCAATAGTAAACTTAATAATTCTATTTATATCACTAATAGAAATATATTCTCTATTCATCTACTTCCTCATTATCACGTACTTTATCTAAAACAGCATTTATTAGTTTAACAACCTTATCATCACTATACTTTTTAGCTAGTTCAATTGCTTCATTAATAACTACTACTTTAGGAGTATCATAATGCATCATTTCATATGTAGAAAGTCTAAGTATTGCTTTATCAGTTTTTCCAAGTCTATCTAAATTCCAATTTTCTAAGTATTTATTAATTATTTCATCAATACTTTCTTGATTTTCAAGTACTCCATTAACTATATCTCTAACGTATTTATTATCAATTTCTAAATTCTCATGAAATACATCTTCTAAATTATATTCAATGTTTTCTTTTTTATAGAAATCTATTTGATATAAGATAACCATTATCTTTTCTCTAGCTTCAGTTCTTGTCATTTTCATAAGTCCCTCCAAAAAATCTATTAAGATTATACCATTATTTCAAACAAAAAGATATTATTTTTAATATCTTTTCACTTATTTATTAGTTTTTAATTACCTTTTGCTGTAAAATACCCTGGATTTTCTGTTCCGCCATCAATTCTAGCATATGATGAATCAGTATGATTACTATCATATTCAGTACCAGCTCCACCAATTATATCCATAGAGTCCATAAACATATTCGTACTATCAGTAACATTTATAGTTACAAACTTGCTACTAGCGTATATAATTCTTAGAAAATTGTTATAATAGAACATACCAGACATATTTGTAACACTACTAGTATCAAAACTTCTAAGATTAAGATATGTTATATACGTCTTATAAAACATATTACTCATATCTGTAACATTGCTCGTATCTAGTCCGCTTAAATCAATTGTAGCTCCACCATGGAAGCCACTAAACATACCTTTCATATTAGTAACATTGCTTGTATTAAAATTACTTGTATCTAATGAAGAAAATCTACTATTAGAAAACATATATGCCATAGATACAACTGGCTTATCATTTATAAATGTACATGGTGCTTCTGTTACAGCATCGGTTGAATCTTTATCAGTTAACGTTACTCCCCAGCCTTCATCAATCATGTCTTTCCAAACAAAATTTAATTTAGAAATATTATAATCAAATAAATTATTATTTTGAAATATAGGACGACTATTATCATTTATAGTTGACAAAGGTGTAGTATCATAATATTCTTCTTGCATATATCTATAAGTATAAAGTCCTTTTTTAAATTCTGCTCCCTTTTCCAAGGTTCCATCATATGTACAATAAACAGGTTGAGGTACTTTATATTCTTCTATTCCAAATGTACCAGTAAAAAGTTGCCCCTCATTATAATATTGGTTCTCATTTGTATCAACAAATGTGATAGTAATTACATATTTATGAGTTATTCCACTTTCTATAGAAACATCTCTTAAAATTTTATCTGGTTTTGTATCTCCGCTATAACCTGTCCATTCAACTGGAATATCACTAAAACCTTCACAATTTTTTTCCTCAGCTCCACTAGTATTCAATCTCTGACAAGTCGCACTCATCACAAGTTCATCCATATCGATTCCATTAACTAACTCTTGCCACACAAGATTATAACTTGTATCAAGTGTACCTGTATTCTTAACACTAATCTCTTTAGTAAGAGTTGCTCCTGGTTTTATATTTTCCATTATTATTTGAGGTCCATCAGTATAAGTAAGTTCTAATGTACCTGTTTTTACTACTTGGTCTTTAACATCTTTATTAGTTACTGTCACACTAAAATATGCATAAGATAAACTTACAGTAGCTAAAAATAGAAATACAACACCAATACCAAGTAACATCTTATTATTCTTTATATTCTTCATTTTCTACCTTCCATATTATCTTAATGATAACACAAAAAGATAGAAATTCAAATAAAAACTCGTTAGTTTTAACGAATTATTTATTCTTTTTTCTATTAAGTTTTATTTTCTTATCATCACTCGTTTTTATAAGATTTGCCCTTTCACATAAATCACTATTTTCAAGTAAATCTTTTAATATTGATAAATATTCACCTGCTTTATCATTATTCTTAATAGATTCAATAGTTCTTTTTACTTCTCCTAAAGATGAAGGACTAAAAGCACCTCTTGTTACTGTTATGCCTAAAGGTTCTAATACAATAATTCTTTTTCCTCTATTTAATAATGATAACTTTTTACCACTGGTTACTTCACTAAAAGAATCAAATATACCATTTCTTTTAAAGAAAACAACATTTAAATCATTATCACTTCTTCTTACAAAGTCTTTTCTTTTAAATATTCTTTTGCCATTTTCTTCCTCTGTTTGCCAAAAATTACACTTATCTAGTTCTAATTTAATATACTTATTCATAGTTCCCCTCCTTCATAAACTTTGTCTATTTTACAATAGATAAAATAAAAAGTCAAAGAATATTTTAGTACTCTTTAACATTTTTAATTTTGCTTGCTATATATATAAATGGAGTATCACATAAAGCAATTATAAACTTAAATAAATACATAGACACTATTATTTGAAATAAACTATTATTACTAACAAGACCATAATAAGTAATTATAGAAAATATTATAGTATCAACTATTTGACTTATCATAGTACTCGCATTATTACTTAACCATAATTTATTATATTTTTTATGTAATATTTGGAATAATCTTGCATCCAATAACTGACTTATTGAAAATGCTATTATACTTGCGATAGATACTCTTATATTAACAGTAAATATTGTTTTTAGACTACTTTGTGAGAAGTCATTAATACTAGGACTATAAAGTAAACACAAAGTCATAAATAAAGTCATTATCATCATTGAAATGAATCCTACTACTATTGTTTTCTTTGCTTCCTTTTCTCCATATTTTACATTAATAATATCTGTTGCTAAAAAAGTACTTCCATATAATATATTGCCAAGTGATGTTTCTATTCCAAATAATGTAATTAATTTAACACTTTCTATATTAGCTATTATGGTAGATAAACATACCCATAAGAATAGTCCCACTTTACCTAAGTATTTATACATTACGATTACTAAGATAAAACTAAGTACAAGTGTTAATATTGATAATGACTCATTCATGAAGCATAACCTATTTTTTCATTATACTTAGTAAAGTTTATGATAGCCTCTTTCTTATCTTTATCTTTCACATCTTCATCTTCAATAATTGAATAGAATGCTAAGAACTCATCTTCATCAAGTAATTCAGTGTTATTTTCATCTTTAATCTTATTTAATAATGTAACTAACTCTCCTCTTAACTCTTTATTCTTTTCATTATGTTCTTCAATTGGTTTTAGTTCACTTTCTAATTCTTCTAGTCCCTCTTCCATATCCATTATTAATTTCATATGTTTACCAATATATGATCTTACAAACTCAATTTGCTTATAATCAAGTTTAGTATCAAGTCCATTAGATATTGCTTCATACACTAGTTTTATAATATCAAAGTTATCATTTACTTCTTTTAAATCAAGAGAGTGATTTCCATACTTAACTAAATATTGAGTTAAAAGTCTCATATCAAAATAACTTATATTTTCCCAATCATCAGCCATATCATGTACGAATGTTTCACACTTATCACGTACACTTTCTATTTCATCTATTTTACTATTTATTTGAAAAATTCTATTTTTTAACTCTTTATTCTCTTTATCTAATTTATCTATTTTTAAATTTATTATTTCTTCTAATGTCATAATACACCTACCATTCCACTAATGTATTATATATCTTTAAATATATAAATAAGTTTTCATGTTTTTTATTTAATATTTCCACTAATTCTTTTAAATCTAAATTACATTTATTTGCGAGTTCTACTATATTTATCTTTTTATCATGTATTAGTTTTAATGAATCTATTCTTATAGATTTAAAGAATTCTTTTTCTTTATCTATCAAGGTGTACACCTTCTTCATCACTATCAAGTTTAATTTTATTTTCATGAGCCATCTGTATTAAATGATCAAATGTTATTATATCATGTTCAAGTAAATCCATTGTTTCACTAAGTATATCAAAGTCACTAAGTACTAACTTACCATTTTCACTCTTATTAATTAGTTCTTTTGCTTCTTTATTTCTTTTATCTATCATTAAGTAGAAAGACATAACTATTTCTTTTAATGATTCTAACATCTCTTTAAAACCTATTTGCTTATTTTCATACATTTCACCTAAGTCTAAAGCATATTTAATTTGTTTGTCATTTTTACCTTTAACTAGAAATCCATATTTCTTTTGTAATTCTGTTATTAGTGGAAGAGCTACCATATATCTATTACTTAGTTTATCAATACTCATTCTTCTCTCTTCACTTCTTACATTAGAAAGACTATAAAAACAATTTCTAACAAGTACATCTATCTTTTCTTTTTCACTAAGATTAGTTTCATCTAAGACACTATTTAATTCATCTACTTTTACATAGTCCGCGTTAAGTATTTCTTCATACTTTAAAGTATCATCTTCACTAATATGTTTGAAATCACTATTCTTTATTCTCTTAATAATTGAAGAACAAGCCATATCTATTTGTGGAATACCAAGTGCTCCTTTAGAAGTAAAGAAATCAATCACATCATAATACTTACTTACATCTGGACACAATACTAAAAAAGTCTCTTTATATTCATTTATATTTTGAAGAGAATCATCCTTAATAATTTCATCAATTCTATCAATTGTTTCAAGTAAATCACTTTTCTTACTTTCTTCTTTCACTTTTATTTCTAAGAAACCTTTAAATTTATCATATGATGCGTTTATCCTACTTTCATCTAACATATGTCATCCACTCTCTTTACTCTCACATTATATCAAAAAAACTTACTAAATACTAGTAAGTTCAGTTTCTTTTTCTTTGAATTTTTCATCAACTATTTTATTGAATTTATCTATCATTTCTTGAACGATATCAAGACACATGTCTCTTTCATCTTCTCTTA
>CAKONA010000071.1 GCA_934096785.1 uncultured Bacilli bacterium
ATAATCTTTAAGATAGTTTAACTATGAAATAAGGTGGTACCACGGAGAAATTCGTCCTTTAATTGGTACCTTTTTTAATGGAGGAATGATGAGAAAGTTTGAAAAAATAAGTTTTAATCAATTTAAAAAAGATATTAAAGATGATAAAGAACTATATGATAGTTACTTACTACCAAAGAGAAGTACTAAGAAAAGTGCTGGTTATGACATAAGAAGTCTTGAAGAATACACATTAAAACCTGGAGAATCAAAAGTATTTCCAACTGGTTTAAAAGTATCTATGAATGAAGATGAAGTCTTTAACTTGTATATAAGAAGTAGCCTAGGTTACAAGTACAATGTAACATTAACTAATGGAGTAGGTGTAATAGATAGTGACTACTACAATAATAGTGATAACGAAGGACACTTCAAGCTTAAATTAACTAATCATGGAAGTGAACCATTAGAAATAAAAATAGGCGACAGAATCGCTCAAGGAATATTCATGAAATACTTAATAGTAGATGATGAAGAAGAAATAGAAAATGAAAGAAATGGTGGAATTGGTTCCACTAATAAGGAGGATAAATAATATGACATTTTTTGAAGAATTAAAGTACAGAGGACTATTAAAAGATATAAGTAGTCCAGATTTAGAAGAAAAACTAAATAATGAGAGTCTTACATTCTATTTAGGAACAGACCCAACAGCGGATAGCTTACACATTGGTCACTACGCATCATTCGTAACAGCAAAACGTTTAGCACTTCATGGACATAAACCAATCATTCTAATAGGAGGCGCAACAGGACTTATCGGAGATCCTAGACCAACAGCTGAAAGAGAAATAATCTCAAAAGAAACAGTTGAAAAAAACATCGAAGGACTAAAACGTCAAGTAACTAAATTACTAGATGGAAAAGCAGAAGTAGTAAATAACTATGAATGGACAAAAGATATAACATTCCTAGACTTTCTAAGAGACATCGGTAAATACATAAACGTAAATTATATGCTTAATAAGGATATTATCTCAAGAAGATTAAATACTGGAATAACATATGCTGAATTCTCATACACATTACTTCAAGGATATGACTTTCTACATTTATACAAAGAAAAAGGATGTACTCTTCAAGCAGCAGGATCAGACCAATGGGGTAATATCACAACAGGAATAGAACTAATCCGTAAAATAGAAGGAACTGAAGCATACGGATTTACAATGCCACTAATACTTGATAGTACAGGTAAAAAATTTGGAAAAAGTGAAGGAAACGCGTTATGGCTTGATAAAGAAAAAACAAGTCCATATAAAATATATCAATACCTAATTAATACAGATGACTCAAAAGTAATTGAATACCTAAAAGTATTTACATTCTTAAATAAAAAACAAATTGAATCTTTAGAAGAAACAGTTAAAAATGAACCTGAAAAAAGACTTGCTCAAAAAACATTAGCATTCGAAGTAGTTAAAGACCTACATGGAGAAGAAGAAGCAATTAAAGCAAGAAATACAAGTGAAGAAGTATTCTCAAAAGGATATAGTGAAGAAGGTATGGAAGAAGCATTAATAGAAGTAGATGATAAAATTAATATATTAGATTTACTTGTTAAAGCATCTATTACATCTTCAAAAAGTGAAGCAAGAAGACTAGTAACAGGAAATGGAATAAGTATTAATAGTGCTAAAGAGACAAATGTAGATAGAATATTTACTAAAGATGAAATAAATAACTTAGTTATAAGTAAAGGTAAAAAGACACATATAAAGGTTAACTTATCAAAATAGTTAACTTTTTTCTTTTATTTAAAGTAAATTATTAGTATAATTAAAATGGAGGGTTAAGATGAAAGAAGAACTTTTAGAAAACATTAGAAAAGATGTTGAAAGAATCAAAAAGATGAATGAACAAATCAATAAGAAAATTGAAAGAATAGAGGAGTTAGAAAAAAGAAAATCAGTTATTGAGTATTTAAGACTAACTGGAAGAGAAGAGTATGAAGACACATTCTTAAGAGAAACAGATATTGGTCATATAATCGCATCTAATTACCATAGATACTTAGATGAAATTGAAAGCAAAGACACTAATAAATTATATGTTTATCTTGGAACTTATAGAGAAAACTGCGAATGCGATTTAGATAGATGTAATGACTATGAAATAGAATATGATCATTTAATGACACATGGAGACTATAGAGAATATAGAGATATTGAAAGTAAATATGATTTCACTATGCCTAAAGAAAAATGTGAAGACTTTGAAAGAAATAATATTATATTATATCCAAGACCATATAATAAGCATAGAGAATATTATATAATGCAAACTGAGTTTTTCAAAGAAGCAGTAATGCATGGTCAAGAAGAAGCAGTCAAGAAATTAGAAAAATATAGATTTAATATGTATGAATAAAAGGAAAAAGTATGAGAGAAGAACTAGTTAAAGAAATAAGAAAAGATATTGATGAACTTAAAAAGCAATATAAAGAAGAAGCTAAAAGAATGGGGAGACTTAAAGAATTAGAAGATTCTAAAAAAGTAAGAGAATACTTACGCCTTAGAGGCTTTGGTGTTATAGAAAATAACGAATATATTAAAGATGCTTCAAGAAAATATGGAATATATCCAAGTGATGAAGAAAAAGACTTTAATACAAGTGAAGAATACCTAGTTAAAAGTACATATAGAAAGTACCTAAGCAAAATTGAAAGTAAAGACACTAATGATATCTATGTCTTTACTGGTACTTATGCTAAAGTTGGAACTAAGAAAATACCTACTGTTATTCCATTTGAAGACGATAATATACATGAATGTTATAAAACATATAGAAACATAGAAAGCTCTGACACAATAAGAATACCTTATGAAGAATCGCATGACTTTGAAAGTAAACATAAAGTAATATACCCAGTGTGTACTATAGAAAAATATTGGAGTATATATAATGAGATACAAAGTAACTTCTTCTATTACACGTATAAAAGTGGTCAAAAAGAAGCAGTTAAAAGATTACTAAGAGAATATAAATAAAATTAAAATTGTGCTATAATATTTAATAGAAAGTAAGTGATAAAATGAAAGTAAAAGATACAAAAGAAAAAACAAACAAGAAAGAACTATTTAAATATTCAAAAGAAAGACCAATGTTTTTAAATATACTATTCTTTTTAGTAGCATTCATTGGTACATTTGTATTTCCAAGTCTATTTGGAAGTCTACTTTATAAAATTATAAAGAGTGCAACAGTAGCATCATTTCTTGGAAATGTTCTATTTATAATAATATTATATTTAATGTATAAGAAAGATATTGATAGTGAAGCAAAAACATTTGTAAAAGACTTTAAAAATAACTTTAAAACTGGTTTCAAATATTATTTTGCAGGTTTAACAGCAATGATCATTTCAAATCTATTCATATCTGTTATTATTAAAGATGTATCAGCAAATGAAAACTTAGTAAGAGAAATGCTATATAAAATGCCAATATATACAATGGTTAGTATATCTATAATTGCACCTCTAAGTGAAGAATTAACATTTAGAAAAAGTATAGACCCACTAATCAAAAATAAATGGTTATATGCTTCATTCTGCGGTTTACTTTTCGCAGCATGCCACCTAGTAGCTGGAGACTTCAAACTAATTAATTTATTATACCTAATACCATATGGTTCACTAGGATTTAGTTTTGCGCTTATGGATAGAGAAACAAAAACAACATTTACAAGCATAATGATGCATATGTTACATAACACAATGACAGGAATACTTTTACTACTTGTATACAAACTAGGAGCAGTATAAATGAAAGAAGAAAAAGAAGAAAAGACTGGGGGAAAACTAGTAAGCATAATACTATTTATAATACTAATTATAGCCTTACTATATTTATATGCTAAATACATTGGAATAAAAGGCTTAATCGTAAAAGAATATAGAATCAATAGTGATATACTTACATCTAACTTTAGTGGAATAAAAATAGTACATTTTAGTGATTTACTTTATAAGTCAACAGTTGAAAAAGAAGATGTAGAGTCACTTGTCAAAAGAATAAATGAACTAAAGCCAGACATAGTAGTATTTACAGGAGACTTAGTCAAAAAGAATAAAAAACTTAGCAAAGAAGATATAGAATTCTTAGAAACAGAACTATCTAATATAGAAGCAACAATAGGCAAATACTCAGTTTATGGAGAAACAGATTACACAGAAGACTACAAATCAATAATGGAAAAAAGCAACTTTAAGATACTTAATAATACATATGAAGAAGTATTCTATAAAAGCAATGATTCAATGTTTATAGTAGGTATACCTACAGGATCAAAAGAAGAAGTAAAGCTAGAAGAAGCATTCAGTTTCTATAAAGAAGATGAAAAAAGAAAATTCATAATAGTACTTGCTCATGATGGTAAAACAATAAAACAACTTGATAGTAGCACATACGAAGTAGACTTAATACTAGGTGGACACTCACTAAATGGAAGCATAGTTGTTCCATATTATGGTGGAGTTTTCATAGATGACTTATCTGATAAATACTACGCACCACATTATTCAAAAGGCATAACAAACACATACATATCAAGTGGAATAGGCACTAATAAATATCCTTATAGATTATTTAATAGACCATCATTCAACTTATATCGTTTAAAAGCACAATCTTAAATGTGCTTTTTTCATAGTATAAAAGTAGAGGTGAATAAAATGTACGGAAACTTTAAATATGGAAAAGATAGGTTTGGTTTCGCAGCACCATTCTTATTAGGTGCATTAACTGGAGGAGTAGCAGTAGGCACATTTAACCCATATAGACCAAGACCAGTCTACTATCAAAATCCATATAATTACTATCCATATTATTAGAAAAACTAAAAAGTAGTATTTCTACTACTTTAAATCAGCCATATATTTCTTTATTTGTTTTGAATTAGGTCCAAGTATAATTTTAAGTTCATTATCAATCTCAACTATACCTTTGGCACCTAATTTTTGAATACCCTCTTTATTAACTATAGATACATCTTTAACAGTAACCTTAAGTCTTGAAAGATTCATTTGAGCATCAATAATATTATCTTTACCACCTAAGTATTGAATAAGTTTATTAATCTCAACATGAAAATCCTTTCTTCTCATCTTAATTACTACTAAAGATATAAGTAATAATATAAGTATTATAATTAAATATTGCCAATACATTTTATCCTCCTATTAATTACAAGTAGAACATGCAGTATCATATTCTCTTATATAATTAGTTATTTTATTTTTAAAATCATTTATAACATCTATTGTCCAGTAATCACTTTCCTTCATACCATATTTTACAATAGAAGTCTCATTATCATGAGTAATTATTTTACCATTCTTAACAAACGTAAGATCAGGTGCATATACTTTAGCTTTACCACTATCATCAGAATATAACTCACTACCAAGTAATTTAACTATTTTAGTATATTTGCTTGAATTAATTTGTCTATCTTTTCTAATATCTAAATAATATATTTCTTTAATATTATTTTCAAGAGCAACCTCATTTAAATATTTAGCATAGTACTGACACCATGGACATTCTGGATAAGCCATAAATATAATACCAGTTCCATTCTCAAGCATATTAGCAACTTCATCTATAGTAG
>CAKONA010000072.1 GCA_934096785.1 uncultured Bacilli bacterium
CATTTAACATAGTAACACCAATATGGAGTGACCTACAACAAAGATTCATTGATATTCTAACAGAAGATATAAAAACAAGAAAAATAGAAGAGTATCTAAAAGGACTTTCATATGATGATTTAACAATGAGAGAAGAAGTCAAAAAATATATAGAAAAAACAGCCGATTACTTAGATGAAATAAAAAAACAAAATGAAAGCAAATACACTGATCCAAACTTTATAATGAAATTTAAACAAAAAAAGGAAAATAATTAATATGAAAATAAAAAAAGACATAAGAACAGAATATAGAACAATTAGTTTAGAATATGATGATGAAAAATATAAAATACAATATGCTCCAAGTATAGAAAATATAATTATAAAGAGAATCAAAGATAATAAAGTAATAGGTGTTTTTGACACTAAAAACACTGGATTTATAATACAAAGCGAAATTGATGGATATAATACATTTGAAGTTTCAGAGTATGATGATGAAAATGAACAAGCATATTTATGCCACTACTATGACGATCTAAAAGATAAAGGCTTAATTACAGGAACTCCTTTCATATCATACATTGATGGAAACAAAATATTATCTATGTCACAAAATGATGTTCAAATAGATGAAAATTTATATCTTATATATAAAACAATGGGTCATAAAGGTTATGCCCTTTATAATGGAAAAAATATTTCACTTGCATACAATAAAATTTATATAAAAAAAGAAGAAAGAGAAGTATCAGAAAAAACACTTGGAAAAAATGTTATTATGGTAATGCAAAACTTTAAGTTAGATAATGCAGAAGATACAGTACTTTATGGTATAGACAAAGATACATTTGAGGCAGTTACACCAATATGGAGTGAATTACAGCAAAGATTTATAAATATACCATCTACAAGAGAATTAAATGAACTTCAAGAAAAAACAACTGGCCTTCAAATAGATGACAGCAATTTAACAAGAACAGAAAGAACAATAGATTATGAAATATTTCATCCACTCGTTATAGTAAATGAGTACTTAAGTAAAAAGAATGAAGACCCTATGATAAGACAGGATAGGTATTATAAAGGCGAACCAAACGAAGAATTTATAATGAAATTCAAGAAGAAGGAGAATAAATAAGATGTATAAAACAAATATGATAATTAGTAATAATAGAGTTTATAAAAATGTATATCTAGAATATGACAAAGATAAATTTGATATAGAATATGTAGAAGAAGTAGGAAAATTCATAATCAGAAATTTAACTGATGGCGAAGTAATAGCGATGTTTGATGAATCAATAGGCTTCATTATACAGTCTTACCAAGGAAAATATAAAAATCCTAACTTTGTAGTATCATCTTGGACTTTCGATGAAAAAGGAAACGTTAATGGAAGTAAACTTACTCATTACATAGCTTCATGGAATAACAAATTAGAAATAAGAGGCGAATTTAACACAGATTTTCAAGTATTACCTGGAGAGTTACGCATGTCAGAACATACATACCTTGTAAATGGTGAATGTCAAATAAGTGATAATATTCCATCAAAGAAACTTTATAACCTTAAGAAAACATCTAATTTATTTACAAAAGTATACACTGACCCTGAAATTAAAGCTGCTTTAAAGAAAATAACTGATAGAGAAATGATTCTAGTATCTGACACGGTACAAGAAGGCGATGTAGTAGATGAAATAATATATGGACTTGACCCTGAAACATTCGAAGCAGTAACACCAATATGGAGCAGCTTACAAAATAGATTCATTGAGCCATATACAGAAGAAGTCTTAGGACGTAAAGGCTTATTATATGACCTAGGTTACACAACAAAAACTAATTTAACAGTTGAAGATGAAATAGAAACTCCAGTAAGTACTATAGATGATTTACTTAGTGATGTAAGAGGAAATCTAGAAAAAGATTTAAACTCATTTAACGGAGACACAAGAGTAAGTAAGAATGGACAACTTAATAAAGAATTCATATTAAGCTTCAAGAAAAGAGATGGAGGCCAAAACTAATGAAAATAAGAGATCTAACACATGATAACAAAGTATTTGAATATGATAATGAAAAGTTTAGAATAGAATATTCTTTTGCGACTGATATAATATTTATAAGAAGACTATCCGATAATAAAGTAATAGGCATTCTAGAAAACACAGAAAGTATTGGCTTCATAAATGAACATGATGAAGTACATAAAAAAACAGGCGAAGAATACACTGACTTTGTAGTATCTTACCATGATGAAAAAGAAAGAACTTATATAAGTCACTATAGATTAAATAATTACGAAGGCTATATGAAACATATAAAAACATTCGAAACAACAAGTATCTTTGAAGATGAAATAAGAGTATCTAACCATACATATAAAGTATGCCCAGATAGAGAAGAATGTTCATTATATAACCTAGATGGAAAATCAAGAAAGTTTATGATCCATGAAGACCATGAAAAAGAAATAAAAGAAATACTAGGAGAAAACACAATACTAGTAGAAGAAACTCTACACTCAACTCCTGAAATAGAAGATAGAATTGTATATGGATTTGATAAAGATACATTTGAACCAACAACACCAATATGGAGCGATTTACAAAGAAGATTTATAGATGTACATCCTCTTGAAGAAATAAGAAAGTTAGAATGGGAAAAACATATGCATTATCCATTTAGTGAAGGAGAAGGACAAAAACTAATAAGTCGTACTATTAGATTAGAAATATTAAGATACCTAGATATGTTAGCTGAACAACTATCAAGAGAAGACATAATGTATAAAAATGAATTACCTAATAAAGAGTTCATGATGAAATTAACAGACAAAAACTAAAGTCACTTGTAAAAAAAGTGATTTTAAAATATAAAAATATATAGTTAAACATAGAAACACATGTTATAATTAATTAAAAGGAGAATTATAAAAATGAAAAAAAGAATACTAACTATTATATTATGTCTAACACTATTACTAAGTTTAACCGGATGCAAACAAGAAAAACAAGAAAAACTAAATATAAGAGAAAGCGAAACAAGTAACATAGAACTAGTTGATTATGATAATGGACTTGTTAAGATGAAAATACCTAACGGTTGGAAAGTAGATGCAACAGGAGACTACATACATTATACATTTAAAGCATACAATCCTGAAAATAAAGCATATCAATTCTTCTTCAATCTAAAAACTGAAGGATACAATAAATCAGTTGAATCAAGAAATTGGCAACAAAAATATTATCCAGATAGTATATTTGCCAAAACATCTGTATTATCACCTAAAACTACTGAAGCATTCTATAAAATATTTAATGATTTAGGTACACTTAATGATTCAGAGAGTTTCACATTTCCAACGTTAAATAACTTTGAAGTAGTAGATAATCTTGGAGATAATACATTAGGTGGAGACATCTTAAGAGCAACTTTTCAAGATGAAAATAGTAAAGATGCAGAAGGAATATTCACAGCATATGTATACGATGCAGGACCTTACTATGTAAATGAAAACATAACAGGTGGTAAAAAAATAGATATATATACGCTAAGTGTTTACGATACAATGTTCATAACTGCACCAAAAGATGAACTAATAAACTGGGAAAGCACACTTAATAAAATAGCTTCATCATTAGAATTCACTGATGCATTCATGAATGGATTTGCAAGTGCTCAAGATGCAGTAATGAAAAACTTTAATTACGTAAGAAGCGTATGTAATGAAATATCAGATGGAATTATGGATTCATGGAACAAAAGAAGTGCAAGTTTCGATATAATGAGTCAAAAACAGAGTGATGCAACACTAGGATACGAAAGAGTTTATAACACAGAAACTGGAAAAGTTTATAAAGCATACAATGGATTTACTGATGATTATAGTGATTCAAAATTTAAACCTATAACAGAAGACATGTATACTAAAGAAATAAGCGGATACATAGATAAATGAAAAACAAAATAATAATAATTACTTTAGTAGTTCTAACAGTAATAATACTAATTTTAACCAATACAAGATATCCAAAATTAAAAGAAAATGCAATTGCTTTTACAATGGAAGAATATAAAAGTGAAATAGACACTAACAACAAAAATATAAATATACCATCATTCATAGATAATGGTGACTATGGATATTGGACAAAAGGAGACAAAAATGAATAAAAAATATGAATTCTTTATAGCAGGAAGAGCAAGAAACAAAGAAAATATATTAAGAGTATGTGATATTTTTGATAAATATAAGGTATCATACTACTGCTTTTTAAAAAACGAAGATGATTGGGGATATGGAAGTAAAGACCAAACACCAGAAGAAAATCAAAAAGAGTTTGAATCTCTTGGATTAAAAAGTGATGTTGTATTAAACTTATTTAATACTGATTTAGAAGGACTTAAGAGTTCAAAGAATCTACTTTTAGTTTTACCAGCAGGTAAAGCAGCACACATTGAGTCAGGTATCGCCTATGGTTTAGGAGAAACTTGCTATGCAATTGGAGAATATGAGCAAACAGACTCACTATATAATATATTTAAAGAAATATTTGAAA
Source organism: uncultured Bacilli bacterium (assembly GCA_934096785.1). Next base: position 4,553 of record CAKONA010000072.1, read on the forward strand.
GCGAAATAGAACTAGAAAAATTTCTAAAAAAATATAATAACTAAAATACTAGAATACATAGTATTTTTAGTTGTGCATTTATCACAATTCAAGAAGGAGGTGTATCATGGACAAAATATATATGTGTATTGATTTAAAAAGTTTCTATGCATCAGTCGAATGTAGAGAAAGAAATCTAGATCCATTAGATACACTTCTTTTAGTTGCAGACGAATCAAGAACTGATAAAACAATATGTTTAGCAGTCTCTCCATCTTTAAAAGCACTAGGACTAGGTGGAAGATGTAGACTTTTTGAAGCAAGACAAAAGATTAAAGAAGCAAACTATCAAAGAAAGAAAAATATTAATTATAAACCCTTTACAGGTAAATCATACCTCTCATCAGTTCTAAACAAGAATCCAAATTTAGAGCTAGATTTCATTTGTGCAGTACCAAGAATGAAACTATATATGAAATACAGTACTGATATTTACAATATATATCTAAAATATATTGCTCCAGAAGACATACTAGTTTATTCAATAGATGAAGTATTTTGTGATATAACAAACTATTTAAGCTTCTACAAAATGACTGCAGAAGAACTAGTAATCAAGATAATAGAAGACGTTTATAAAACGACAGGAATAACAGCAACAGCTGGAATAGGTACAAACATGTATTTAGCAAAAGTCGCAATGGACATAACTGCAAAGAAAATGAAGCCAAACAAATTTGGAGTAAGACTTGCTACACTTGATGAAATTAAATATAAAAAAGAACTGTGGAGCCACAAACCACTTACAGACTTCTGGAGAGTAGGTAAAGGATATGCCAAAAAACTAGAAGAAAATGGAATGCATACAATGGGAGACGTTGCTAGAATGTCCATTAATAATGAAGACTTCCTGTTTAAACTATTCGGAGTAAACGCAGAACTTCTAATAGATCACGCATGGGGATATGAACCATGCACAATAAAAGAAGCAAAAAACTTTAAGCCATCAACTAACAGTATAAGCGAAGGCCAAGTACTACATAGTCCGTACACTTAAGAGAAAACAAGATTAATCGTCAAAGAAATGACAGATAATTTGGTA
>CAKONA010000073.1 GCA_934096785.1 uncultured Bacilli bacterium
TTACAAGGTATAGGTTCATCATATTTAATAACATTTTCAATTTTCCATGCATAATTTTCTACATGATTGCTTCTTCCATAGACTATTGGGTCTATTTCTCTTAACTCTTTATTAAACTTTTCGTCTACTAAAATGCAATCAGTAATAGTTACTTCACCTAATATATATCCAGGTTTAACATCTATTTTATAGTCTTTAAATCTCTTTAACATATCTTTTTCAACACTAAGTCCTGCATGAACTAGTATTTTACCTCTATATTTAGTTTTCCAACTACGAAATTCATACTTTTTGTATCCTTCAATTATTAATGAAGCCCAAGGCTCTTTAATTGTTAATGCTTTCATATATACCTCACATCTTTATAATTAGAACACCTATTATAATAAGTATAGATGCTATAACTTTTTGTAAAAACTTACTTTTATTCTTAGCTACAAAATACTCATACATTGTATTTAATATTGATGTTAATGTTAAAAGTGGCGCTATTAAAGTTACATTACCAAGTTGATAAGCACGAACAGATGCTATTAACATTAAACACCAAGTAAATGCTGAAAGTAAAAAACTCTTTTTATCATAACTATTAAATTCACTTACTAACTCTTTTATACTATGTCTTCCAACAACAAATATAATTATTGAAGGAGTTAAAACTGTAAATATTGTATATAACGCTAAATTAAAATAATTTGATATATTTACATTTATAAGCATAGCTACTGCAAATAAGAAGTTAGATATAAAACTCATTATAAAGTATTTATTAAATCTTATTTTTCCTTTATCAAATGCAAGTAATACATTCGCAAATATTATTATAACAGAACCAACTATCTTTTTAAGAACAATTTGTTCTTTTAAGAATATAAATCCCAATATTATTAAGAATACAGTTGATAATTGTTTTAACATACTAAATACTGATGGGTCTAATCCATATCTTGCCTCTATATTAAGTCTATCAGTAATTGCATATATACTAACTACAATAAGAAGTGTTAAGTAAACACTATTATCTACTGGCCAAGTAAACTTAAAGAATGGTAAAAAGAATAATGCAAAGAATGCAGTAAATACTTCAAGTAATATAGTTAAAGCTCCAGCACTCTTCATATTACGATTTGATTTTTTAAATGCTTGAGCAAATATAACCGCAGAAACTAAATATAATATTACCCAAAATTTCCAACTATTAAGAATACTCATATTATTTTATTAACCTCAATTCTATACCAACAACTCCATATTTAGATTGTTCTTCCCTACTATAGTATTGTTCCATATCCTTTGAATCTGCTTCTTCATCCTCTTTATATCCCAAAGACACTTTATCAAAATGTTTATATAATTCTTCAAAACTAGGATACTTATGTAAATCTATTACTTCACAAGTTATCTTATCTCCATCATCTCTACTTTCAAAAGTAATTTCATCTCCTACATTAATTAATTGTCTCTTTTCATCATTAAGTCTTAACTCTATAGTCTTACTACCATTTTTAATTAATTCAAATGGTCCTTTATGTAATCTCATCATATGTTCCATATCATCATCTCCATAAATAAGTATATCAAAAGAAAAGTACTATTTCTAGTACCTATTTATTTACTTTTAAAATTCTAAGTGCATTTAAAATTGCTATTACTGAAACGCCTACATCAGCAAACACAGCAGACCACATAGTTGCAAGTCCTAAAGCTGATAATACAAGTACTGCTATCTTAACAGTTATAGCAAACACAATATTTTCTCTTACTATTCTCATAGTCTTATGTGATATTTCTATAGCCTTACTAATTAATGAAACTTCATCAGTCATTATAACTATGTCAGATGCTTCAATCGCAGCATCACTTCCAAGTCCACCCATCGCAACTCCGATATCAGACAAAGCTAAGACAGGTGCATCATTAATACCATCTCCAATAAACATAAGCTTTTCATCGTCTTTCTTTTCAAGCATTAACTTTTCTACACACTCTACTTTATCTTGAGGAAGTAACTCACTATGATATTCATCAAGTTCCAACTCTTCAAACACTTTTTTACTTATATTCTTCTTATCTCCAGTAAGCATTACTATTCTTTTTATTCCATTTTCTTTTAGACTCTTTATTGCTTTATAAGAGTCATCCTTTATCTTATCAGATATAACTATATAACCAGAATACTTACCATCAACTACAACATATAATATAGTTCCTTCATCTTCTACATTATCATGTTTAATATTCATTTCTTTTAATAATTTATTGTTTCCAACTACAATGTCTTTGTCCCCTACTTTAGCATGTACTCCTTTACCAACAACTTCTTTAATAAGAGTAACTTTCTTATGATCAATTTTTTTACCATATGCTTCTTTTAACGAAATTGCTATTGGATGATTAGAAAATGTTTCAGCATAACTTGCATATTTAAGTAATTCTTCATCACTTATGCCTATTCCATCTATTTTTTGAACCTTAAATACTCCTTCAGTTAAAGTACCTGTTTTATCACACACAACTATTTTAACTTTAGATAATGCCTCTAAGTAATTACTTCCCTTTACTAAAACACCTATACTAGAAGATGCACCTATACCACCAAAGAAACTAAGTGGAATTGATACAACTAATGCACAAGGACATGAAACTACTAAGAATGATAGTGCTCTATAAATCCATGTACTAAATTCTTGATTCAATATAATTGGTGGAATAACCGCAAGTACAAGAGCTACAATACATACTATTGGTGTATAATATTTAGCAAACTTACTAATAAAAGCTTCTGAATTAGACTTTCTACTACTAGCATTCTCTACTAAATCAAGTATCTTACTAACAGTAGACTCTCTAAACTTCTTAGTAACTTTTACCTTTATAACACCTTCATTATTAATGCAACCACTAAGTACTTCATCCCCTTTTTCTACATGTTTTGGAATACTTTCTCCAGTAAGAGCAAGTGTATTAAGAGTAGTTTCTCCGTCAACAACTTCACCATCTAATGGAATCTTCTCTCCTGGTTTAATAAGTATAACCTCTTCAAGATTAACTTCATTTGGATCAACTTTCACATGTTTTCCATCTCTGATTACATTAGCATAATCAGGCCTTATATCCATTAAACTAGCAACAGACTTTCTACTTTTATTAACAGCATAACTTTGAAATAACTCACCAATTTGATAAAAAAGCATAACACTTACTGCTTCTTCCAAGTTACCAATTAATAAAGCTCCAACAGTTGCCACAGCCATTAAAAATTTTTCATCAAATACTTTACCTCTCTTAATATTTCTAAGAGCCTTTAATAATATATCATAGCCAATAACAAAGTATGAAACTATAAATAATACATTATTTACATATTTAATATTAATACTAACTAACATAGAAAACATAAGTAATAATCCTGAAACTATGATTCTATATAGTTGTTTCTTCATTTTCTTATTCATTATAATTCCTCTATAGTAACATCAGGTTCATCTCTTTTGATAATCTTTTTAATTAGTTTTATTGCTTCATCTAAGTTTTCACTTTCACAATCAAATAATAACTTTTCAGTCATAAAACTAATACTAACATTACTAATAATATCTATTTCACTAAGAGAACTTTCTAATTCATTCGCACAATTAGCGCAATCTAATCCTTCAATTTTAAACTTATAATTTTTCATTTTAACCTTCTTTCTAAGTTCTATGCTTTATATGTTCTAAACCTATTTCAAATAATTTAACTATATGATCATCATCTAATGTATAATATACTTCTTTACCACTTTTTCTACATCTAACTATTCCACTTCTTCTAAGAGTCGCAAGTTGATGAGAAACAGCTGATTTAGTCATACTAAGTACATTTGCTATATCACAAACGCACATTTCTCTTTCATCTAAAGCAAATAATATTCTACATCTTGTAGTGTCACCAATTAATTTAAATAAGTCAGCAAGATTATTAAATGTATTTTCACTAGGCATATCTTTACTTACTTCATTAACTGCTTCTTGATGTATTATATTACAATCACATATGAATTCATTTCTAGACATATACACTCCTTAGTTGAATATCTTCTCAACTATTTCAATTATAGTTGAATACTCATTCATTTGTCAACACAAACTACAAAGTTTTACATTTTTATTGATTTTAAGTTCAATAAATGGTATTATTTTATTACTGAGTGGACCCGCTGTCATCAGGGGGTCCGCTCTATTTTATAATTTAAATCAAAAATAGTTGCATTTTATAAAGAAAAATGATACTATTAAGTCAGTGAACGGACCCGCTGCTTTTCAGGGGGTCTGTTCTTTTTTCATTGCAAATAAAAAAGTTATAACCATAACTCTTTTATCAATTCTTATAGGAAATTAGTAGGACAACCTACATTCTCATTACAAATTTCATTCTCTTCTGTACAAGTATAACAAGGACTATAAGTATGTCTATAAATATGATGATTAATTATTCTTGTATTAACAGGACACACATGAGGAACTTCATGAACTATTTGTCTATGAACACATCTTACTTGAGGACACTCATAAATAGGTTCACAAACAATTCCTGGCATAGTATTACAAGAAGTATTTTCATTCATCATCTTTTCAGGAGTAACTTTTAATTCAGCACTCCCCTCTACACTATAACCTTGATACATACCCATTGTATTATTCATTTTAACACTTCTCCTTTACATAGATATTTTATGTAATCACATCATCTATGTTTAGGCAAAAGAAAAGATAAAACTTATTTTCTATTTAGTTCCATGTAATATTTATTATCTTCTTCACTAACTACTTCAAAACCAAAACTCTTATATAAATTATAAGCAATTATATTTTCTTTCCATACTTTAATGAACACTTTATAGTTACCTTTTAATTCTATCTCATGAATAGCTTCACTTATTAATTCTTTAGATATACCTCTTCCTCTAAAAGAAATGTCAACATATAATCCATCAATTAAGTATCCATCACTTATTCTTTTTAAGAAGACATAACCAGCATTCTCATCTTTAACTTTATATAAAAGAAGTATATTCTCATCATTAATCATTTGAACAAAATAATCTTTACATACAAAGTCTTCTTCAATAGACTTATCATACTTTCTCTCATCTTGTATTAACAAAGTAAGAAAGTCATCACACACTTTAGCATCCATTTCATCTTTAACTTTAATTATCATAAACACCTCTAGAACAAAAGATAAATTAAAATTTATCGTTGAAATCTCACAATTTCAAATTTCTGTTTCATAGACACTCTACTGAGTCTTCTCTATCAGACTTATATTCCGGTAGTCGCTACCGTACAAATTTATCTTATCTTCTTCTATTTTAATTTTATCATTTTTTATCAATTACTACAATAATTTTTTATATATATTTTTACACCCTCAAACATTATATTGATACTAGCATTCAAATCTCTATCTATTTTTAAATGACACTTTGTACATTCATATTTCCTTTCATTTAAGTTTTTATACTTTTTATCTTGATTATCACATCTACTACAAGTTTGACTTGAAGGATAATAATCATATATTTG
>CAKONA010000074.1 GCA_934096785.1 uncultured Bacilli bacterium
GAATAGATAACATGAATAAAAAGAAAATAATACTAACAGCACTAAGTGTACTAATTGGACTAACACTTTTAACAACAGTTACCTATGCTTGGTTTAGTACAAGTATAAAAGGAAATGACACATCAAAGAATATGATTAGTTCAACAGCAGCACTAAAAATAGATTTCACAGATGGTAAACAAATAGTACTAGAAAACGCTAAACCAGGTAGTTCAACAACAAAGACATTCACAGTTAAGAACACTGGAACAGACACAGTCTATTACAAAATAAATTGGCAAGAGTTCAACAATACAATCACTAATGATGAATTAACTATAAAACTTACTTGTACAAGTTCAAGCGAAACATGCTCAGGAGTAACAGAAGAAGCAGCATATGATAGAGATATTAAAGATAATATTGAACTTTCAACAGGAGTAACTCATACATACACACTTACAGTTTCATTCATTGATACAAACCAAAATCAAAAAGAAAATCAAGGTAAATCATTCAGTGGAGTTCTTCAAATAGAAGGTTCAAAAGCAAGATGGGATAAAGACTGTGAAGGAAACAATTCTCTTAGATGTAAGATTATAACAGATAATACTCCTCAAAGTGATAAGAACATAGATTTTAGTAAGATAAGTTCGCCAACTAATGGACAAGGAGTATATGTAGATGACAAGTATGGCGACTCTGAAAATTATTATTTTAGAGGTGGTTCTTTTTGTGCTTATACAGACTATGAAAATGAAACACAAACAGGTGATAAATGTAAATCAGCAGGTGGCACTTGGTCAAATTATAAATGCAGTCTAGATTTAAATAAAACTACATGCGAGTCAAAAGGATTTAATTGGTATGAACTAAACAACAATGTAAAATTTGGTGATTACTACTGGAGAATAATTAGAGTAGATGATAATGGAGATGTGAGACTAATTTATAATGGTGATTCAACAAAATCTTTAGGAAGTTCTTCAACTATAGGGAATTCTTCTTTTAAAGGGCTATTCGGAGATAATGCTTATGTAGGATATATGCAACCTAACTCTTCAAACAAGTACGTTAACAATATATCAAATGACAGGATATGGTGGACTACTTCGAATTCTAATGAAATAAAGATGTCAAAAAGTTATAGTTTTGATGAAACTACAGGTAGATATACTTTGACTGGAGATATAATCAATGGCTCATATACTGATGATTATATAGGATATTTTACGTGTTTAAGCACTTCAATAACAAGTAACTGTAGCTATTTAGTTCAAATTGTAGCAACTGAATTAGATGAAAATAATACACATAGGGTTAAAATATGCAAGATTGTATCGTCTTATTATACTACAACAAAAGTGCAATCAGGAAGTAATACTATAGATAGTCAAATCAAAACTAAAATTGATGATTGGTTTAAGAATAACATGACAACTTTATTTGATAAAATTAGTACTGATACAGGATATTGTAATGATAGGTCAACAATAAATAAGGACGGTGGAATCGGTAATAATTTTACCTATTTTGGAACATATTGGAGAAACATATCTAAAAAGAATCCATCATATAAGTGTATAAATGAAAGTAATGATTTGTTTACAATGAATGGTATTACGTTTGGTAATAATAAACTATTAGAACCTATAGGCATGGTTACTGCTGATGAGATTTCCTATGCGGGAGGGACTGCTTATCAATTAAATTATAAATTATATTTGCATGGTGGATATTCGTATTGGACTATGACTCCATCATATTTTTATGAAGGTGTTGCCTTTACTAACAATCTTAGTAAAAACTCTCATTTTGGAGATGGTATTATTGAAAGCAATGATGGCATTCGCCCAGTCATAGCCCTTAACTCTAAAGCAATTGTAACAAGTGGAAATGGTTCTCTTGCAAATCCTTACATAGTGGAATAGAGAATATTCTTTGTTCTTTTTGATATTGATAATATAAATTAATAGAAGTTTACATAAAAAAGTAAAAAGGACTATGAAATAATAGTTCTTTTGTTGTATAATGTTAATGGGTAAAAGATATGATAGAGATTGATAATAAAGAATATATTGATGATTTTAGTGATTACTTAAAGATTGATAAAAATTATAGTCCTAATACTATAGAATCTTATATAAGAGATATACGTGGTTTTTTAGAGTATACTGAAAAGGAAATAGTGGATATTACTAAGAAAGACATAGATAATTATATATTACATGTGCTTCCTAAATATAATGAAAGTTCTATTAATAGAGTAATTGCTAGTATTAAAAGTTTTTTTAAGTATTTAGCTATATATAAAGGATTTATTAATGTTAGTGAAGATGTTGAAAGTCTTAAAAGAAAGAAAGTTCTTCCTAAATATTTAAGTATTGAAGAAGTAGATAAACTTCTTGATTTGAAGTTAGTGACACCATTTGATTATAGGAATAAGACTATTCTTGAATTATTGTATTCTACTGGACTTAGAGCAACTGAACTTATTAATTTGGATTTGATAAATATAGATACTAAGAATATGGTTGTTAGTGTATATGGTAAAGGTAATAAGGAGAGAATTGTTCCTTTAAGTAAGATTGCTGTTAATTATTTAGATTTATATATTAATAAGTATAGACCTATGATGTTTGTTAAGAATCAAAAGCCAACGGATGCGTTATTTCTTAATAATCATGGTAAGAGAATGACAAGACAGGGTTTATATAAAATAATAGGTGAGATTGCTAGTAGTAAACATATTGATAAAGAGATAACTCCTCATGTGTTAAGACATAGTTTTGCGACTCATATGATAGAATGCGGAGCTGATATACGTAGTGTTCAAGAATTACTTGGTCATGAGAATGTTGTTACTACTGAGATATATACGCATCTTGCGAATAATTTTATAAAAGATAATTATAATGAATATTTTAATAGAAGTACAAAGGAAGGTGAAAGTAATGTTTAAAAGAGTATTTTTAGTTGTTATGGATAGTGTTGGTGTTGGATCAACTGAGGATTCTGACAAATATGGAGATAAAGGAGCTAATACAGTTTTACATACTATAGGAGATGCATATAATTTAGATGTATTAGAAAAGCTTGGACTTACTAATTTAGTTGGAAAAGATGAAAAAGATGTTAAAGCTATTTATATGAGAGCTAAACCTATTAATGTGGCTAAGGATACATTAAATGGTCATTATGAAATGATGGGTGCTGTTGCGAAAGTTCCATATAAGACTTATCCTGATGGTTTTCCACTTGAATTAATATCTAAAATTCAACATGCTACTGGAAGAGAAGTTATAGGTAACTGTGTAGCAAGTGGTACTGAAATAATTAAAGAATTAGGCGAAATGCATATGAAGACTGGAGCTATTATAGTTTATACATCTGCTGATTCAGTTTTACAAATAGCTGCTCATGAAGATATTATTCCAGTTGAAGAACTTTATAAAATATGTGAAACAGTTAGAGAACTTACTAAAGGAGAAGAATATAAAATTGCTAGAATTATAGCTCGTCCATTTATAGGAACTCCAGGTAACTTTACAAGAACACCAAAGAGACATGACTATGCATTAGATCCACCAATTAATGTTCTTGATTTACTTGATAGAAATAATGTTCAAACAATAGCTATAGGTAAAATATCAGATATATTTAATAATAAAAGTATTGCTGTTAAAGTAAGAACTAAAGATAATTTAGATGGAATAATGAAATTGATTGACTTTGCTAAAGGAGATTTTAAAGGATTCTTGTTTGCTAACCTTAATGACTTTGATATGTTATATGGACATAGAAGAGATAGAGTTGGATACTTAAAGGCTTTAGAAGAACTTAATTATTATTTACCAACTTTCTTAAAGAATCTTAAAGATGATGATTTATTCATATTAACTGCTGATCATGGAAATGATCCTACATGGAAGGGAACTGATCACACTCGTGAATATATTCCTATTATGATATATAGTCCAAGTTTTAAATATGGAAAGAGACTTGAAGATAGAAGTACATTTGCTGATATAGGTGCTACTGTACTTGAGAACTTTGGAGTTAAGAATGAACTTGGAATTGGTACTTCTATATTTAATGAAATAAGAGAAGAAGAACTATAGTAAATATTAAGTAACTTATGATATAATTAAGTTACTTTTTATATGGAGGAATATATGAAGATAAATGATATATATGATGTTGTTATAACTGATGAAGATGATATTGGTAATGGTATTACTAGAATAGATAATTTTGTTGTGTTTGTTCCTTATACATTAAGGGATGAGAAAGTTAAAATCAGGATTACTAAAGTTAATAAAAGATTTGCAGTTGGAAAAATAGAAGAGATTATTACTAAGAGTGATAGGAGATGTGAAGTTAAATGTAAGTGTTATAATGAATGTGGTGGTTGTAGTTTTCTTCATATGTCTTTTGATGATGAGAAAAGTAAGAAAATAAGTTATATAAATAAACTATTTAATACTGATGTTAATGAGATACTTTCCTTTAATGAATATAATTATAGGAATAAAGCTACATTTCATGTTAAAGGTGGACATATTGGTTATTATAGTGAAAATACTAATGATTTAGTAGAGTTTGATGAGTGTTTACTTTTAGATGATAGAATCAATAAGATATATAATATACTTAAAGAAGTAGAATTAAAGGGTATTGTTGAAGTTACTGTTAGAACTACTAAAAGTAGTGTAATGATTATTATAAAAGGTGATGTGAAGTCATTTGATTATGAAAAAGTGACAAGTGAAATAAATGTTGATTCAATATATTTAAATAATAAATTAATATATGGTAATGCTTATATAATAGAAGAATTAGGTAATATAAAATATAGTATTTATCCGAATGCTTTCTTTCAGGTTAATACTGATAATATGAAGATAATGTATGATAAAGTAAAAGAGTACGCTGGAAGTGGAGATAAACTTCTTGATTTGTATTGTGGTACTGGTACTATTGGCATATATCTTAAAGATAATTTTAAGAAAGTAGTTGGTATTGAAGTAAATAGAGAAGCTATATTGAATGCTAATATTAATAAGAATTTAAATAATTTAAAAGATATAGATTTTATATGTGGAGATGCAAGTATTGCAGTGAATGATAACTATGATGTTATAGTAGTAGACCCTCCTAGAAGTGGACTTTCTCGTAAGGTTGTTAGTTTTCTTAATGAAAGTAAAACTAAAACTATTGTATATGTTTCTTGCAATCCTAAAACTTTAAAAAGAGATATTGAACTTATGAATAAATATAAACTAGTTAGTATGGAATGCATTAATATGTTTAATAAGACAAAGCATGTTGAATGTGTTTGCAAGTTAGAGATGAAGAATGATAATGAATAAAGATTCAATTGGAACGAGTTCAATATGAAGAAATATGAGACGTATTAAGAAAAAAATATTATAATTTTGATATGATTATAATGTATAAAAAATATTTAGAAGAGAATAAAAAATAGTATTTTGTTGAAATGGAGGATTGATTATGAGAAAGACATTATTTGCTATTTTACTATGTGGGGTTATGGCTTTAGGATTA
>CAKONA010000075.1 GCA_934096785.1 uncultured Bacilli bacterium
ATACTCTACAAGATAATCTAAATAAATCATAGTTTTTATCTTCTTTATTATAGTTTACTCCTTCTTTAACTTTAAATATTGATATTGGGAATATTGGAGTTTCTCCATGTCCTAAGCCTGATTCTGTAGAAAGTAAGTAATTCTTTGTAACCATTCTTCCTTCTGGACTCATATCAGTACCAAAGTTGATTGAACTAAATGGAACTTGAGCTCCTGCTCTACTATGCATTGTATTTAAGTTATGAATGAATGCTTCCATAGCTTGGTATGTAGCTCTATCAGTTCTTTTCATTGCATCACTATAAGATTCTTCGAATATTTCTTTTAGTCTTGTACTTTTAGATGTGAATTCTTCAAATAAATTTAAGTCAAATTCTATTGAACTTAGTTTATCTATAATATCTGTTATTTTATTAAAGTTAATTAGTTCTTTGAATCCTTCAAAGTCTAAATAGTTGTAAATAGCTTGTTTGAATTCTTTTTTGAATGTTTTTAGAACTCCTGGAGCCATATAGTAATCAAATGCTGGAATACTTTGTCCTCCGTGTTGTTCATTTTGATTTGCTTGAATAGCTATTGCTGCTAGTGCTGAATAACTTCCAATACTATTTGGTGTTCTTAAATATCCATGTCCTGTTGAGAATCCATGTTTGAATAGTTTATTTAAGTCTATTTGCATACATGTAGTTGTTCCCATTGCCCAGAAATCTAAATCATGAATATGAATTGCTCCTTCATCATGAGCTCTACTATATTTATTATCCATTAAATAAGCTTTAGCGAATTCTCTTGATACAGTTGATCCAAAGTGAAGCATTGTTCCCATTGGGCCATCTCCATCTACATTAGCGTTTTCACGTTTAGAGTTTTCTTCAGTAGCAGATTTTAATCCTAAAGACTCTATTGCTTTTACAAACTTATGTTGTTGCTTTACAACGAATGCTTCTCTTGAAGCATCTCTTCTTTCTCTATAGTTTTTAAATGATTCATATACTTCGTTGTATTTTAATTTTTGTAAAACTTCTTCAATAACATCAGATACATCTTCTACTCCGATAGTTTTTCTATCTTTGTATTCTTTTCTGATTTGATCTAAAACTTTTTCTTTAACTTTGTATACATTCTTTTCATCATACTCTTCGTATACACTATCAAAACCTTTCTTAACGGCTAAAGCAATTTTAGCGTCGTTAAAGTTAACCCTCTGACCACTTCTTTTGACAACAACAATGTCGTCTAAAAAATCCTTTTCCATTAATTACCTCACCTTCAAGTTATATTTTTTATAACCACTTTAAGTCTAACATCAATGTAGTTATTTGTAAATGTTTTTTTATTATTTTTTTATATTTTTTTATGTTGTTTACATTCTTTGATTTTTAAAATTATTGGTTTAAAAAATATTATGTCTTTATTTATCTATGTTTCTTTATGTTTTCATATATTTGTTTGCTTTACATATTATTTATTAGGTGGTTTTTATGTTTGAAAAAATAAAAGAGTTTTTTAAAAATATTATGGTATTTACAACTAGTTATAGTCTTAATGTATTTGATGAACCTTTAAGTAGTAGTGATGAAGAATATTATATAAAAAAGCATTTAGAGGGAGATAAGAGTGCTCGTGGTAAACTTATTACTCATAATTTAAGGCTTGTTGCGCATATTGTTAAAAAGTACGAAACTAAGGGCGTTTCTGCGGATGATTTAATAAGTATTGGTACGATTGGTCTTATTAAAGGGGTTGACTCTTATAGTCCTAGTAAGGGTGTTAAACTTACTACGTATGCCGCTAAATGTGCTGAAAATGAGATATTAATGTACTTTCGTAGTAATAAGAAATATAATAACAATATTAGTCTTAATGATGTTATTGGGCATGATAAGGATGGCGGAGATATAACTCTTATGGATGTCTTGGAGGAAAAAAGTGAAAGTCTTGATAAAATAACTGAATATAAGGATGATGTAAGGCACTTAAATAAATATTTAAATGTACTTAATAATAGAGAACTTGAGATTATTAAGATGAGGTATGGTCTATTAAATACTGAAGAAAAAACACAGAGAGATATTGCTAAAAAGATGCATATTTCTAGAAGTTATGTTTCAAGAATAGAAAAAAGAGCATTAATTAAAATGCTCAGGGAATTTATACGTAATAATAATGTTTAGAATATACAAGTTACATCGTATTTAAATAAGTATCCAATAAATCTAATTATTGTTGGAAATACTCCAATTAGTAGAAGAACTATTCCTAGTTTTACACATTTGTTTCCGGCTTTTTTAAGTGAATCTGCATCTTTATTAACTATTGGTGGAATAAGAAGTGTCATTCCTTTTAATATTGCAATTACTGCGCCTGCTATTCTGAGAATATTTATTGTTGTTTTAATTATTTTTGATAGGCTTTCACCTACTACTTCTATACATGTTTGACCTTCTTTTCCGAAACCTCCAGCACTCATATTATCTTCGTATTTAGTACTTCCACCAGTTCCATCAGTTGAGCCATCTCCATTATCATATCTTCCAGCTGTACCATTGTTTTTAGCATCATCTTTACTTGTTGTGATATAGTAGACTCCTTCAGTAGCATTTTTAGCATCTAAATAATGATATACGTTTTCACTTGAAACACATGCTCCATCTTTGAATAGTTTTTTCATTTGAGATGCTTCTATTCTAACGAAACCTGATGTACCAAGTCCTAGTGTTGCAACTAATTCAGAGTCTAGGCTATCTGTACTATTGCTGTTTCCATTTACTGTAAGTTTGTATGTCTTTTTATTAGTTTGTGTGTTGTATATTGTTCTAAATTCTACTTCTGAAGTTGTTTCTGAAAGGTCAAATACCATTTTATATTTACAAACTCTATCAGATTTTTCTGTTACATTATTGTCTTTATTGAATTCACTTCTTGATTTCCATGTGCTTGAACCTGGTTCTTTTAATTCTTCTTTTGAAGAAGAGATGTTTGCAAATGAGTTTTTGTTAGTTGAATCAATTACATTTAATTCAATATCGTATGAGGTCATATTGCCTGTAAAGTTACTATAAATAGTTGGACATTTTCCTTCTTTATTGTAGTAGTCTGTGAACTTATCTTTTTTTATGCCTGTAAAGAATCTTAATAGGTTTGTAAGTGAACCTTGATTAATGTTTTTGTAGTCATAGTTTGGGGACTTATATTCTTTCATAGATCCATCTTTTGATTCATAATATACTTTAACTGATGGAGAAGTGTTATAGTTATCTATTACTACTTGTGCTTTACCTATTGTTTCATTTGAGGGAGTTTTTAAATTATATGTACATCTTACTCCACCTATAGTGGCTGCTTCTATATTAAATGGTACTATAATTAATAAAAAAAGTATTATTAATATTCTTAGTTTTTTCATATCTTCACCTACTATATTAATAATACTATATTTTTAGGTTTAATTCAATTAATTTTGTTTGATTTCTTAGATTAATCTTTCTTTATTTATTATAAATTCTGCGTTGCCTGTTAATCTTTTTACTTTTTCATTTAAAGTAAGGCTTGCTAGTCCTTGTGTGTATGATTCTGTTGTGACTTTTACATCTACCCTAGTATCTTTAACTCTTAGTGTTTTTGCAATACCAGCAAGTGAACCTGCTAAGAATTCTGAAGTAACATCGCCACTAAATGAAGAAGCTTTTACATCAAGTGTTCCATTTACGCTTCCAGCTAGAATACCTGCTTCACATATACCTTTTATGTTTGCGTTTTCTATATTTAGGTTTCTTACGTATAAGTCTTTAACATCACTAAATAGTCCAACTGTATCTTCTTCATCAATATTTAGATTTACAATTTTGTGTCCTCTTCCATAGATTACAATTGAACTTTTGGGTAGTTCTATACTTGGAAACTCTTTTATTTTACCTAGGTCTATATCATTATTTAAAACTATTATTATCTTTCCCTCTTCTAGATTTCTTAAATTATATAAATCTTCTTTTGTTTTAATCAATACTATTTGTGTTTTCATAATGTGTCCTTTCGAATATGTATTATAGCAAAGTAAAAGCACTATTGCTAGTGCTATTTAACTTGTTTTATAGATACTTTCATTGTATAGTCATTTATTTTTAATTCTTCTGTTGCACTTTCATCTTTAGTTAGGCTAAGAGCTAGTACTTCATCCATTATGTAGTCTTTATATTCTTCTATAGCATCTTCTATTTCTTTAGAACTCATGTATTTCATTTCTATTCTGTCTGAAATATCAAATCCACTTGTTTTTCTTAGATTTTGTACTTTAGATACTATTTCACGAGCTATACCTTCATTAATTAATTTTTGATCAAGTTTTGTATTAATAATAACTGTTTTGTAGTTTAACATTACTGCTTTGTAACCATCTTTACCATTTATTGTTTTTAATACGTATGTTTGATCTATATTATATTCTGTATCATTTAATTTAATAGTAAGTTTTCCTTGCTCTAAAAGAACTGCATCTTCACTACTTATGTTATTTAAGAATTCTGTGAATGCTTTTATATTGCTTCCTAGAAGTGAACCTACTACTTTGAAGTTTGGTTTGTATGTTACTGTTAAGTAGTTAGATAAGTCTTTTGTCCAAGATACTTCTTTAACATTTAGTTCTTCTTTGAATAGACTTTCAAATTCACCTATTAATTCTTTATATTTTTCTTCGAATATTACTTCTTTGATTGGTTGACGTACTTTGATTTTAGCTTCTTCACGGATGTTTCTAGTGTAACTGATTAGTTCTATTACTAGGTCCATCTTTTCTTCTAGTGTTTTATTTATAAGTGATTCATCACATACTGGGTAGTCACTTAAGTGTACGCTTTCTTCGCCTGTTAGTTTTTGATAGATTTCTTCGCTTAAAAATGGACTTATTGGAGCGATTAATTTACAGATTCCAACTAAAACATCATATGTTGTTTTGTATACTGCTTTTTTAGAATCAGTAAGTTCACTTTCCCAGAATCTACGTCTATTACGTCTTATGTACCAGTTACTTAAATCATCACATACAAAGTCTTGGATTAAATGAACTGTTTTGTTTAGGTCATATTTATCCATATTAGCAGTTACATTTTTAACAAGTGAATTGTATTTTGATAGTAACCAGTAATCTATTTGTTCTAGTTTGTCATTTGATATATCAAAGTCTTTTGTTGTTAATTTATCAGCATTAGCATACATTTCAAAGAATGTGTATGTGTTTTTAAGAGTACTAAATAATTTTGAATTTACTTCTTTAATACCATCTTCATCAAATTTAAGTGGAGTCCATACAGGAGATGCGTATGCGATATACCATCTAATTGGGTCTGCTCCATATTTATGTATTAGTGAGAATGGTTCGATTGAATTTCCTTTTGATTTATGCATTTTTTGTCCATTTTTATCTAGTAATAGTTCGTTTACTAGTACATTTTTATAAGGACTTTTACCTGTTAGGAATACACCTATTACTAGTAATGAATAGAACCAACCTCTTGTTTGATC
>CAKONA010000076.1 GCA_934096785.1 uncultured Bacilli bacterium
AATATTTGGTCATAGTGTTGATATAGATAGGGCAAAGCCTACGAACTCAGAATTTATAGTTACGATTGCAGATAAATTAAGACTTGAAATGATTGATGTTAATTAGTCATTTCAAGTTTTTTCTTTTATATTAGTCTATTCTGTGTTAAAATGTTTACAGGAGAAAAAAGTATGAAGAAAATTATTTTATTAATTTTAGATGGTTTTGGAATTAGAGAAGGGGAAAATGGAAATGCTATAAAGATGGCTAACTTACCAAATTTAAGTAAAAGAATGAGCGAGTATCCTGTTAGTGAACTTGAAGCTAGTGGAGAAGTAGTTGGACTTCCTAAAGGACAAAGTGGTAACTCTGAAGCATGTCATATGACTATTGGATGTGGAAGAACTATAGAACAACCTTTAACTTTAATAAATAATAAAATAAAAGATAAGAGTTTTTTTGAAAATGATACATTACTTGATTTAATAGATTTTGTTAATGAAAATAATTCAACTTTACATATGATAGGTCTTTTATCTACTGGAAATGTACATTCTAGCATGGAACATTTTTATGCAGCTTTAGCACTTGCGAAGATTAGAAAAGTTAAGAGTGTTGTATTTCATTTTATAACTGATGGAAGAGATAGTCTTCCTAATAGTGGCAATAAATTAATAAGTGAATTTATGTCTAAAGCAAGTAAACTTGGGCTTGGAACGATTGGAACTATATGTGGAAGATACTATGCGATGGATAGAGATAATAACTATGATAGGGTTAAAAAAGCATATGACGCGATGGTATATAATGTAGGAAATAACTTTAGTGATTATAATAGATGTATGGATCTTCATTATAAGAATGGTATTACTGATGAGTTTATAAATCCTAGTATTATTACTAAGGGTAGCAATATTAAAGAAAATGATGGAGTCTTATTTATTAATTATAGACCTGAGAGAATTCGTGAGTTAATATCTGCGTTTACTGATGAATCGTTTAATATGTTTAATGTTAAGAAATTTAAGAATGTAAGATATGCTTCTTTATTTAGTGTTGATGATGTTATAGAAGGTGCTTATAGTCAAGAAGTTATAACTGGTACATTTGGTAAGTATTTAGCTGATTTAGGGTTTAAACAGGCTAGAATAGCAGAAAGTGAGAAGTATCCTCATGTTACTTATTTCTTTGATGGAACTGAGGAGTTGAATGATAAAAATCTATTTAAGATATTGGTTCCTTCGCCTAAGGTTGCTAGGTATGATATGAAGCCTGAAATGAATGCTGGTGGTGTAACTGAGGCTGTACTTGATGCGATGGATAATGATTTTGACTTTATACTTGTTAATTATGCTAATCCTGATATGGTTGCTCATACTGGAAATATACCTGCATGTATAAGAGCGCTTGAAGCGTGTGATGTATGTATTGGTCATATACTTGAAAGAGCACAAGAGAATTTTTATGAATTAGTTATTACTTCAGATCATGGAAATATAGAATATATGAAGGATGCTGATGGTAATGTGGTTACTACTCATACATGTAATAAGGTACCGTTTGTTATTTGTAATAAAGATTATAAGACTAAGAATAGCGGTACTCTTAAAGATATAATTCCAACTATAGTAGATATATATGAGATAAGTAAGCCTAAAGAAATGACAGGAGAAAGCTTGATAATTAAAGATGAAGATAAGAATTAGAAAGTGGGTAATTGTATGAATAATGAAGTTAAAAATGAAAGTGAGAATGTAAATAATACTAATGTAAATACAAAGAACACCAATGTAAATGCAAATAATACTAATGTAAATGGTGTTAGTAATGTTAGCACTGAAAGTAGTGTTAACCCTGTAAGTGAACCTAGTAGTGTTAGTGGTGTTAGTCCTGTTAATAATACTAATCCTATTAATAATGATGGTTATGTACCAAGTGCTTCTTTTAATGTTGATGATGAAGAGAAGTTTGTTGTTAAAGAGAAGAAGAGATGGCCTATAGTGTTTATTATTATATTATTAATATTAGGAGGATTATTCTATTATTATTACTTTGTTATGACTAAACCTAGTACTCTATTTAGTAAAGTAGTAAGTGGAGTTTATAGTAATCTATCTAATAAGATTGAAAGTAGAGTAAATGATACAGTTAAAAACTATAATAAGGGTGAAGTTAGTGGTAAATTGATACTTACTTCTGAAGATGCAGATTTGGCTTTGATGAATGGACTTACTATTAATGGAAGCATTGGTTATGATAAAGATAATAAGAAAATATATATGGATGCATCTGGTTCTTTATTAGGTATTGAAGTTTTAAATGGTAAGATGCTTAGTGATGGAGAGTACTTATACTTTAATATAAAGAATTCTACTGATACTGGTAAAACATATAAAACTAAGTTAGATGAGAATGCTTCTAAGGGGTTTGAATATAGTGATGAAGTTAGTAAGAATGTTACTTCTTATAAATATATATTAAATGTGGTAAAAAATAGTTTTCTTAGTAGTGTAAATGAAGATAAAATTAAGAAAACACCTCTACTTAAGAATGTTGGTGATAAGAAAGTTCCTGCTTATAAGGTTACATATACTTATGATAAAGATGAATATGTTAAGACTATTGATTCTGTATTAAATGGATTTATGAATGATAATAAGGCATTAGAAGAGCTTGTTAATGTTGGTGTTTATGATAGTACTGAGTCTGCTAAAAATGATATTAAAAATGAAAAAGATAATTTAAGTAGTGAAGGATTTGAAACTATAAAAGTTGAAATGTATACTGATATTCTTAATAGTAGTTTGTTAGAACTTAATATAATAAGAAATAATAATAAAATAAATATTACTGTTAATGGTAGTAGTTATGATGTTGTTATGAGTATGAATGAAGATGAGAATACTGATACATTATCTTTAAGTTATGATAGTGTGGAAAATAGATATGTATTTGATATTGATATTAAAAATGTAAGTACTACGGAAGATAGTAGAACAAAGTTATCTATTGTGTACAAAGAAAATAAAACTAGTGATAAGAAGAATGAGTATTCATTAAGTGTTAAATACTATGATCCTAAAAATACTGAGAAAGAGTACTTTGTAGTGGATGCGACTGGAGAATATAATAGTGTTAGTGAGATAAAGAATTTTGATACTAGTGATGAGATAGATTATGATAGTCTTAGTGATGAAGAGAAGGCTGTTATCATAAATTCTATAATAAATGCTAGTGAATAGAATGTAAAGAGGTGCGATTCCTCTTTTTTGAATGAAAAAGTATGCTATAATTAGAGCATGAAGAAGTATAATTATGATGGTCTTAAAGGGGATGGACAGGTAACTCATAACTTTGCTCCTTTGAAGTTTAAAATTAAAGATGATTATAAATTTGTGATTACTAATAAGGTAGTTAGGTTTTTTGTGTGATGTGGTGTGTGTGCCAATATTTATTATATTATATATTATATGTAAGGTGTTTTTTTGCTTTACTGTTGAAGGAAGAGATAGGATGGTTAAGGATGATGGATTTGTTTCCATATCTAACCATGTTCATTATTTAGATTGTGCGATGATTGGTGTTTTGTATTATCCTAGACGTGTTTTTTATCCAACTTTGGAAGATAACTTTAAGATTCCAGTCGTAAGATGGTTAATTAGAATCTTGTATGCGATGCCTATTCTTCACGATAGAAAAGGTAAAGATAGATTTTATAATGAGATAAAGGAAGCATTTAAGAGTAGATTTATATTGCATATGTATCCTGAGGCTGCGCTATGGCCTTATTATGAAGGCATATGTGATTTTAAATATGGTGTGTTTAAGATAGCGATAGATTCTAATGTATGTGTGCAGCCTGTTAGATTTGTGTTTGTGAAAAGAAAAGGAATCTATAAAATAATTAAGAGAAAGAAATGTATTAAGGCTGTTATATTAGATCATGTATATCCTGATATGACACTTGAATACAAAGAGAGAATCAATGATTTAATGGTTAGAACTTATGAAAAAATGAATGAGGTGATTGTGTGAAAATATTGATATTATCCTGTAGTACAGGTGGTGGTCATAATTCATGTGCTAGATATATTGAGAGTGAACTTAAAAGTAATGACATTTCTTGTAATTTTAAAAATTATTATGATATAGTGAATGTTCATGCTGATGAGGTAACTGAAAAATTATATTTATCTTCTTTGAAGAAGGATGGTAAGATATTTAAAAATGTATATAAGCTTGGTGAACTTTATAGGAAGAGTGGTGTTACTAGTCCTGTATATTTAGTTAATAAGTTGCATGCAAATAAGTTATATAATTATATAAAAGAGAATGATTATGATTTAGTTGTTACTAGTCATTTATTTCCTGGGCTTGCACTTACAGCTATTAGAAAGCATATTGATGAAAATATTAAATTTATAATGGTGTCTACTGATTATGAACCTTGTCCTTTTATCGAAGAGGTTGTTGCTGATTATTTGGTTATTCAAAATGGTCTTAAAAAGAGATATTTGGAAGTCGGATGTAAAAGTAAATGTATTTATGAAAGTGGTATACCTGTTTCAAGTGATTTTGTTTTTGGGTGTAAAAATATAAGAAGTAGTATAGGATTAAACAAGAATGATAGGGTTATTCTTATTATGCTTGGAAGTATGGGGTTTGGAAATGTAAGTGAGATACTTGATGATATAATAAGTCAAAATAATTGTAAAGTTATAGTGGTTTGTGGTAATAATAAGGAATTATATAATGAACTTTTAAATATGAAAAATGATGATATGATTGTGTATGGTTATGTTAATAATATAAATGACTTAATATATTCTAGTGATATAGTTATGTCTAAACCAGGTGGTCTTAGTTCAACTGAGATTGTGTCTATTGGTAAACCTTTAATACATATGTTTGCGATACCTGGAATTGAGACTTATAATGCTAATTATTTTGAGAAGTGTGGTATGAGTTTAAAATGTGATGATAAAAGAGATATAATTGATGGTGTACATGAACTATTAAGCAATAAAAATCTTAGAGAAAAGATGGTTAAATGTCAAAATAAATATATTAATAAGTATTCTGCTAAGGATTTGGTTAATTTAATTATTACTATGAATCTTGATTAAATTTATAAAAATAGATAATGAAAATGATAAAAAAGAAGAAAATCGTAAAAATATGTGGAAAATCGAGAAAAAATGCTTGATTTTTTTTCACTTTTAGAATATAATCTATATCGAACGACTGGCGATGATGTGCGAGGTTGCTGATACACCAGGTTAAGTTGAATTAAACTTAATTTAAAATCAGGTAATTTGCATTTAGCAAGTCTATAAAAAAATATTATAGGCGAAGGAGGAAAATTAATATGTCTAA